>JAGOSU010000008.1 GCA_018062165.1 Minisyncoccota bacterium | reverse complement strand
CGCTCAATTGGGTAGACGTTCCCATCTTTTGCAGTGAACGATGAAAGTTTCTCGTAAACTTTGTCGGCGAGCGCTTCGACTTCTGCGTCGTTCGTTCCAAGCGAGAGCACATGAAATGGGAATGGAGTCACCCATTCTGGCCATACAATGCCTTTCTCATCCGCCATCGTCTCAACGATGGTGCCCATGAGCCTGGTCATACCGATGCCGTAGCAGCCCATAATTGGGTACTGATCTTTCCCTTCCTTATCCTTAAAGGTGTACCCAAGCGCTTTCGGGTACTTCTGCCCGAGGTCGAAGACGTTCCCGACCTCTGAGGCCTTGCCGATTGAAAGCGTGCCGTTAGAACACTTGCCACAGGTCTCCCCTTCCTTCTGGGTAGCAACCTCAACGTTTGCGCAGTGTGTGCAAGCATCACAGTACAAAATGTCGTCCTCACCTGCATCCGTGAGCACCATAAACTCGTAGGAGAGCTTCTCAGAGAACGCGCCACCGGAGGCTTCCGTTACCTTAGCCACAAGTCCACAGCGTTCAAAGATGCCCAGGTATGCATCCTTCACAATCGCGTAGAAACGGTCGAAGTCTTCCTGGGTCTCATGGAAGGAGTACATGTCCTTCATGCCGAACTCGCGACCACGCATGATGCCAGACTTTGCTCGAAGTTCGTCACGATACTTCTGCCCGATTTGGTAGATTGCTACCGGTAGGTCTTTGTAGGAAACAGAATACTCTCCAGCAATCGGTGTAACGATTTCTTCCTCACTTTGTCCAAGTGCGTATTCTTTTTCCGTTCGACTCTGAAGCTTGAAGAGCACATCAACGTTGTCCCAACCGCCTGTTTGTTTCCAAGGCTCTGAAGGATGGAGCGTTGCCATGCGCACTTCCTGTCCGCCGATGTGGTCCATCGCATTACGGACGATGTTCTCAATTTTCGTAAGCGTACGAAGTCCAAGCGGCAGGTAGGAGTACACCCCTGCCATTTCCTTGTGTACGAAGCCAGCGCGGATGAGGAGCTGCGCGTTCTTCGCGACCTCATCCTTTGGCGCCTCACGGCGCGTTCGTGTAAAAAGCCCTGATTGCCGCATCCGGACAGTATACGGCGAGCAGGCCCAGGCAGCAAAAGAGACCTAGGCCAGGCGGGCACCGAGCGGCACGTCGCGCTCCGGCTGAGCCAGCACCACTGCCCCATCATCTCTATAGAACCCTGTCGTAAGTACCTCCGACATAAACGGTCCTACCTGCCTCGGAGGAAAGTTGGTGACACATACGACAAGCTTTCCGAGGATCTCCTCCTTGGTATAGAGAGTGGTGATTTGGGCGCTTGAGGCCTTCACACCGAACTCGCCAAAATCTATTTTGAGCTTGTATGCAGGCTTCCTTGCCTCAGGAAAATCCTGCACCTCTATGACCTTACCCACGCGCAGTTCCACCTTCTCGAAATCCTCAAACGATAGAGCCATGTCTAGGTCGTAAACAGTTTGAAGAGGTCGCTCGCGGTAATCGCAAACATAAGCAGAAGAAGGAACGCAAAGCCCGCGGTATTTACCGCCGCAGCTACGCCCTTGGGAATCGGACGGCGGATGATGGACTCGATAATGACAAAGAGCAGTCTGCCGCCATCAAGTGCGGGAACGGGAAGCAAGTTGATGAGCGCGAGGTTCACCGAGATGATGGCAGTGAGCGAGAGAAGGGACGCAAAGCCATTGCCTGCTGCAGTGCCTACTGCCCCTGCAATACCAACGGGTCCTGAAACCTGTGAGAGGTCAGCCGAGAGCGTAAAGATGCTACCGAAGAAGTGCCAGAGTCCTACTGCCGTCTGCTTTGTCACTTCCCACGTAATGCGCGCGCCTTCAATCGGAGCTTCAAGTGGGGAAACTGCAACCGTACCGACAACTCCGACACCAACCCCAAGCGCGAAGCGCGAGGGATCAGATGCCGCCACTCCCTGGCGTGGAATAGCGTTCACGGTCGTCTCCTCTCCGTTTCGCTCGATGGTGAGCGTAATCTCTTCCCCGGTCGTGTCCTTAGCGATGAAGGCAGTGAAGGCTGCTGGGTCTGGAGTTGAGAACACTTCCTCACCGACTGCTGCTGAAACGATGGCGTCGCCCGCTTTAATTCCCGCGACCTCAGCAGGAGAACCAGGAAGCACGCTCGCAATCATGATGGCTGCATCAGGAGCATTCAGTGCCTCTTCCGAGGTGAGCGCACGTGGTACGCCAAGCCCGAGCGTTATGGAAAGAAGTACCCACGCGAACACAAGATTCATGGCAATACCTGCAATGAGCACCAGCGCCTGTACGATGCGAGGCTTACTGACAAACGAGCGTGCCGCCGCACCTCCCTCTTCACTCTCATCTTCTCCATAAATCTTCACGAAGCCACCAAAGGGCAGCCAGTTGAGGGTGTACTCAGTGTCTCCTTTCTTCGCAACGGTCAGCGCACGCGGCGGGTAGCCAATACCAAACTCATCCACCCGCATCCCTGCCCACTTAGCTGCAAAGAAGTGGCCCAATTCATGGACCACGATGAGCACCACCAGCACCAGTATGAAAATGAGGATAGACATTAGTTACTTATCTCCCCTTCCTTCTTCTTTGCGAGCGCCTCAAGTGCAGCTGTGCCTCCATCTATGAGTTTCTGCACTTCTTCCTTGTAGCGCTTCACGTCATCAATACCCATGCCGCCCTCTTTCTCAGCCGCATCAATCTCGCGAATGGTCTCACTGCGATGTCCGCGAAGTGTGATACGCGCATCCTCAAGCTTCTCGTTGGCAAGCTTCATGAGAAGTGTGCGGCGCTCAGCGGTGAGTTCGGGGAACGAGACGCGCAGCCCCTGGTCATCAGTTGAAGCGGATACACCAAGGTCTGCCTCAGCAATGGCCTTCTCTATTGCTTTCCCGTTGTCCTTGTCCCAAGGAATAATGCGGATGGTGCGAGCGTCCTCAACCGAAAGCGAGGCTACCTGCTGAATGGGAGTGCGGGCACCGTAGACCTCAGGCTTAATAGAATCCAAGAGTGCAACAGACGCACGGCCTGTGCGAATACCAGAGAACTCCCGAGAGAGCCATTCCTCGGTCTCCTTAATATTGTTCTTAAGTTTGGTGAAGTCGTATGCCATTGCCTTTATCTTACCAAATCCTTGGGCATTGTGAGCATGACGTGCTCGAAGATGGGTTTGAGGGGTGCCGAGCTCTCATGGAGGATTGGAACGAAGCGGCTAAGGTCCTCGAGAAACGCGGTCATGTCTGGAGTGCGCTCTTTGGTATAGGCTTCACGAAGCAACCCTTCA
Organism: Minisyncoccota bacterium; assembly: GCA_018062165.1. Classification (GTDB taxonomy): domain Bacteria; phylum Patescibacteriota; class Minisyncoccia; order Phycocordibacterales; family Phycocordibacteraceae; genus C7867-001. The sequence goes on along the minus strand of JAGOSU010000008.1, from coordinate 16,199 downwards.
ACGAGAAGCCGCGCATCGATTCGAGCAAGGCGCTTTTCTTCCTCTTTGTCTGATTTCATCCGGTCGAGCACACGATCGATGATTTTCTGCTTTCCGGCTTTGGTGGCTTCTAGAAACTCAGTTGCTATCTCGCTCTCTCCTCGCTCGCGTGAACCTGGTAGCAGCTGCAGGCGGGAACGGAGTGTCGGAAGGATGTTTCCTTCTGAGGGCACGATAAGAAAAAGGTACGTGCCTTCCGGTGGTTCTTCGAAGAGTTTTAATAGTGCATTTTGCGCCTCATGAAAGAAACGACCAGCAGACATGACGATGGTCTTTACGTTCCCTGTTACTGGTGCCTGGCGCGCGAAGTCTCCAAGTGCACGCGCATCATCGACTGAAAGCAGTCCGTAACGCGCGACCATCACGTCCGGATTACCGGTCGTGGGAAGTTTCAACTCTTTCTCGATGAACGCAAGGGAGCGTTCAATCCCCTCCTCTGCCTGTCCCCCGAAAAAGTACGCGTGGCTCATCGCTTGGCGAGAATACTCTTCTTATAGGTATCAAGATGCCTGAGCGCGATACCCGTGCCGCGCGCCACACAGAAGTATGCGTCTTGCGCGAGCTTGGCGGTGACGCCAGTACGACGATAGACCAGCTCGGGCATCATGCGCAGTTGGCTGGTTCCTCCAGTAAGAATGATGCCATTGTCGATGATGTCGGAAGCGAGTTCTGGTGGCGTGTCTTGAAGCACTTTGCGGATAGCATTCATCATGTCGCGTAGGTCGCGGTTCATGGCCGTTACAATCTCGTTGCTCCGAAGCTCCACCGTGCGCGGGAGACCAGAAACAAGGTCACGGCCCTTCACCGACATAGAAAGCTCCTCATCAAGCGGAACGGCAGCGCCTACCTTTATCTTTACGTCTTCAGCGGTCTTATCGCCGATAGCGAGGTTGTACTGCTTCTTAAGATAATCAATGATGGAGCGATCAAGTGCATTACCTGCTACTTTCACCGACGTTGAAGCAACGATGCCTCCAAGGGAAATCACGGCGACGTCGATGGTGCCGCCGCCCATGTCTGCGACCATACGGCCCATCGGCTCCTGTATAGAAATGCCGGCACCAATAGCAGCAAGAATGGGCTCCTTCACCACAAAGGCGTCTGCTGCTCCCGCTTTCACTGCCGCTTCAATCACGGCGCGCTTCTCAGTAGAAGACACTCCTGCAGGAACGGAGACAAGAACCGTTGGCTTCCAGATGTTCCACTTCCCAAGTGCCTTGCGCATGAAGTAGCGAAGCATTGCTTCAGTCACACGATAGTCAGCGATGACGCCGTCTTTCATTGGCCGATACGCAATGATGGAATCTGGTGTGCGGCCCACCATCTGCTTTGCTTCGGTGCCAATCGCGAGCACCTTGTTGTTTTCAACTGAGACGGCGACTACTGAAGGCTCATTGAGTACCACCCCCTTCCCAGGCACGAACACGAGCACGTTGGTGGTGCCGAGGTCGATACCGAGACGAGGTGAGAAGAATGCCATGTGAGAGCATCATACCCGATGACGGGAGTATGCGGAATCGTGGGGATTAGAGACCGTCGTACAAAAGCACTTCCGGTGGGAGATGCGGCTTCAGAGCTTCGTAGCGCGGGTGGTTCTTAATCTGGTCATGGAAATAGAAGCCAGCAAGATTCATAATCTTGCCGCCCGGAAATGGGAATCCTGAGTCTTCAAGCTGGTGTTTGATTCTTCCCCATACACCCCGTACCCATTTCTTTATTTCTTCCTTGTCTTCGTAGTTTTGTATTGAGAGGTTACTGCCATCAAGCGCATAGCCGTTTAACCAGGTGATGACTGTGCTTTCAACCATGTCCTTGGTGATTGCATCAATCTTCTGGGGGGCTGATTCGTCCATAGTTGCTAGTGTACCAAACAGGCTGGCTGTCTGGGACGATGTTGGAACTGCACTATTCTTTTTTCGTTAACACAAGGAGAAAGGGCGTGACCTGAGGTTCGAGACTATCAAATGAGGCGGCAATACTCTTTCTTCTATTTTTGGATATACCTTCCTCTTTAAGTATTTTCTTGACTTCTTCTGAATCTCTCACAATCCGTGCTTCGAGACCGTAGTCTTCATACTTGAAGTCAAGAATTTCTTGCATCGTGCCTGGAGTAAGCCATTCTGCGACATATGCTTTGCCGCCTCTTTTGAGTATTGAACGAATCTTCTCGGAAAAGAGCCGCTTGAAGTGCGGGAGGCTGCTGGTCCCGGCAATACTGAGAACATTGAAGACGAAAACCCGATCTACCTGACCATCGAGATCCCTGTCGTGATAGAACGCGGGATCAGTGATGCTCGCTTTCATGACAGCGGGAGAAGGTGAATTTTTCTTTTGATGGATATCCAGATTTTCCCCTTCTGGATCAACAGCTAAATAAAGCGGTTCCTGCTCCTCGGGTAGCGAGAGATCTTTAAGAAGCGACCTATGCTTTCCGCCCGGTCCTATCTCGACCACAATAAACCGCCCCTGGTACTTATCGGGATTCTGGCCAAGTGCTTCAATCATTAAATCTATATTACCAGTCTGCTGGCTGTCTTGGACGATGTTGGAACCTTTTTATTCCATAGGGGTATAATTGCGCCATGAGCGACGAACAACCTCCCAAGTCCAATACTGAACTCCCCTACAGCAAGGAGCGTGCTATGGAAGAAGCTGAGCGGATGAGAGCCCTCGAATACTACGGGTTTGCGCGTGATCACGAGGATGCGAGCCAAATGGTAGACCAGCAGATTACCTACGAACGTTCCGGAGAAGACGACCCCGATAGCGAAGGGTTTCTCTTAAGGGAACGTTTGCGTTCCCGCAAACCTGAAGAAATCGAATCGTTTGATATAAACGCTGATGGACTCGCAATACACGGCACCGAGGTTAGTCTGGTTGAGAGTATTTTACGTGGAGGCATCGGGTATAAGGGAAAAGACGGAAGTATTTTCTATAAGAATGGCATCTGGTACAACTTGGTTGGGCACGCGGCGAATAGAGAGTCCGAGGAGCAAAAGAAAATTGGTTTTGGCCCAAACCGAACACGCTTCGGAAAGCGAGTCATTTTCGTAACCGATATTTTCAAGCAACTTTGGCCTAATGAGGTGAATGCTGCTCTGACCTGTGAGACTGGCTGGGCAACTGGAGGCGAAATTTGTGTAAAGTTCCCAAAAAATCCGGAAGGAAGAGGTTGGAGTGATAGAATGGCTGCAATTTTTGAGCGTCGCGGACCTGAAATAGATTGGTCTACCTACAAAAGTGTCCCCCCTTCAAATCGTGTTCTTATCCCAGAGTTTAAGCCCGAAAAGGAAGAGGTCTATGACAGTAGGCGCGGAATAAAAAGTTATAGAAAAGGAGGGCTTATATCTGATTCACTTGAAACAAACCGACGAGCGTTTCGGCAACTTCTCAGCCCAAATACATTTAATGCCATAGTTGTTAGCGACGATACGCAACAGGAATTGGACGGCGATGGAAAACGGCCCACTAAAGAGATTGTTGAAGAAATAATTGCTATACAAAACAAGTTGTATCCGAAGAATGAGCACATTCCGATTTATAGTGAGGACGGAAAGTGTCTTTATAATCCCTTAAAAGTTTAAGAAAGCTGGCTGTCTGGGACGATGTTGGAACCTTGCTTGCCAACCTATGTAGAGGTACCTTCGCGGGATTTACGAACAAGTCCCTTGGTAACTCTGTAAAGTCCTAAAATAGCGAACACGAGAGAAACCGGAATAAAGAATATAAGAATGATTCCACCGTCCTGATTACTGCCTGGAGTAGAGAAAAGGAATGCGATGTAGACAAGAGCAAACGGAGCAACAGCCGCTGCAATCATCGAAAGACCGTCCTTGATTTGCGCGCTTGGCGAAACGATTGTCTCGTTCGCAGATACAGGCGACTTCTTAGAAATATTGAAGATCCCTAAAAGAATAAGTATCGCTCCGACGCATCCGAAAACCCAAGGAAGCACAAGTACAGCAAGCACAAACGGCAGTGGTGTATCCACTGTTAACAAACCTTGCATCTTGTCTAGGAAGACCAAAAACAGTAGAGGCGGCGTCAGAAACAGCAGGCCCCAAAAGATTTTGCGGATACGCTTGTTGTGCATTTGAAATAGTATACCTCTGCTGGCCGCCTAGGATTCGAACCCCCCAAATGCTACTATCCCCACAATGCCTAAGGAGGAGATTAGCTTCGGCGTCGAGGGCGGCAAACAACTCAAGGGTTCAGTCCTGACCAACCGCTCAAAGAACGGAGCTGTTGCCCTGCTCGCTGCCTCCCTCCTTAATAAAGGAACGACCACACTCCTCAACGTCCCTAAGATTGAGGAAGTGAATCGCCTCATTGAGGTGTTGGAATCAATCGGAGTCTCCGTAGTCTGGAACGACCACACGCTCACCGTCACCCCTCCGGAGAAACTTTCGCTCGATGCAATCGACCGCGTCGCTGCTACAAAGACCCGCAGCATTCTTATGTTCATAGGTCCCCTCCTCCATCACTTCAAATCCTTCGACCTCCCACAGTCTGGTGGCTGCACGCTCGGGCTTCGCTCAGTTCGCTCGCACCTCTGGGCGCTTGAGAACTTCGGTGTCGACATCGAAGCGAGAACCGACCACTTCCACATTACCCACGACGCTCTTAAGCCAGCAAACGTCATCTTCTACGAGTCGAGCGACACCGCCACCATTAATGCACTCCTCGCCGCCGCTCGCATCCAGGGCACAAGTGTCCTTCGCTACGCCTCTGCAAACTACCAGGTTCAGGAAGTATGCGGCTACCTTAAGATGCTCGGGGTTGGCATCGAAGGCATTGGCACCACCACCCTCTCTGTCACCGGACTTCCTGAGATTAAGGCAGATGTTTCTTACTCAGTTGCAGAGGATCCTACTGACGCAATGTTCTTTATCGCCGCTGCGGTTGTCACACGCTCGAAGTTCACCATCGAACGTGCACCAATCGAGTTCCTTGAAGTTGAACTGTCTGTACTTGAGAAGATGGGCCTAAAGTTCTCCGTCACTCCAGTGGGTATGTCGGAAAACGGCATCACCAAGCTCGCTGACATTTCCGTAGAGCCCTCAGACCTCGTTGCGTTTCCAGAAAAGATTCATGCACGCCCGTACCCTGGCCTCAACATCGACAACCTTCCTTTCTTTGCTGTCATCGCCACTCAAGCAGAGGGCACCACACTCATCCACGATTGGGTCTACGAGAAACGCGCCATTTATTACACTGAGCTCGACCGCCTTGGTGCAGACACACAACTTCTGGATCCACACCGTATCAACATCACGGGCGCACGGCACCTTCGTGGCGCAGAAATTGTGTGCCCTCCAGCACTCAGGCCAGCAACCATTCTTCTTATCGGCATGCTCGCCGCAGAAGGACGCTCTACCCTCCGCAACGTCTACAACATCAATCGCGGATACGAAGGTATCGCACTGCGCCTTAACCAAGTGGGTGCCTCGGTAGAGACGTTTGGCGGCTAGGTGCGGGGGAGCCTGTTTCCTGTTATCGTGTCCCCCATGAAGAAGACGGAGTCCTCATTTCTCTCTCGCTGGTGGCTACTCATCGCCATTGTCGTGATTGTCACGGCAATTGTCCTGTTCTTCCTTACCGGCTTCCGCATCGGCCCCGGCGCCTCTATTGTTCGCGTAGGAACGCTTGTGCTAGAAGACGTGCCTGCTGGCGCCTCCGTCTATGTCGACGAGGCATACAGCCGCACCAGCGGAGGAGGCTTGGTGCGCATTGGCATGCTCCCTGGAAACCACGTCGTTATCGTGAGCGTTGAAGGCGCACAGCCTTGGAATGAACTCATCACCATCGCCTCGGATGCCGAGACCATCGCCCGCCCGATCATCATACCGGTGAAGGTTACGGTTGCGCCGATTCCTGCAGAAGACACCGCAAAAGCCGCTGCCGATGTAAGCAAGACGAAGCTCCCAACACTGCAAGCGCCACTTACCCTTGCTGGCGGCTGCGCCCTGGTTTACGTGAGCGGAAAGAACATCGTTGCAGAAGCAAGCACCACCCCAACCTGCACCCCTCCTCCCTATCTCTGCGTTGAAGAAGGATGTGGCCCGACTGCGGTTATGACACCCGTTGAGAACATCAACTCGGTACTGCCCTACCCTGGGCGCGACGACGTCCTTGTTATCTCAGTGGGACAGACGCTCTTCGTACTTGAACTTGACCCGCGCGCTCCTCAGTTCTTTGCGCCACTCCTGCGCGGCACCAACCCTCGCGCGGCTTCCTGGTCTGACGGCTCTGTGGTGGTCTATTCAGACCAAAAGCTCTACGTAGTCAACTTATGAAGCACATACGCGACCTCCTCCAAGCACCAGCGAAGGCTCCGGGGACGCGTAAGACCGAGCGGGGCGAACTGATGCGGTTCTTTACGCGACACTTAAACCTCTCCCGTTCCAAAGACGGGCTTCCCCCTCTTACGATGTCTCGCATGGGTAAGATTCTTGAAGGCATCCCAACCAAGGACCTTTACTACCTACAGAGCGTCTGCAGGCGAGCAAAGAACTTCTCGAAGAAGTTCTGGTGGGAAGTGGACCCAAAGAAGCACCAGGACGCTAATCCTTTTTAACCATGTTGCTTCCCATACTACAAACCGGCGAGGCAGTACTTCGCGAAACAGCGAAAGAGGTGCCGCAAGAGCTCTTTGGCACGCCTGAGCTTTCGAAGATGCTCCGCGATATGGAAGAGACGCTTGATGGCGAGCCAGATGGCGTTGCTCTTGCTGCTCCTCAGGTTGGACTACCTTGGCGCATCTTTATCGTTCGCTATGACCGAATGATTCCGCAGAACGAAGAGGGTGAGAAAGCACCAGGGATAGGTGTGTTCATTAACCCTTCGATTGTAAAGAGCTCACGGCGACGCGTCGAAGTCGACGAAGGATGTCTGTCGGTTCGCGGTGTGTACGGAAAGACTGACCGACACGAGCGCGCCACCGTCGTTGCTTATGACGAGTCGGGAAAGAAATTCGAGCGCGGTGGGGGCGGCATCCTTGCACAGGCCTACCAGCACGAAATTGATCACCTCGACGGCATTTTGTTCATTGACCACGCTCAAGACCTCCGCGCGATGGGACCCGCCGGAGATATGGAGCACGAGCCGTTCGTGTACTTTGGTACCCCTTACGTTGCTGCTGATACGCTTGAGATTCTCTACTTCCGGGGTCTCACACCAGCGCTCATCGTTACCTCAGCAGATGCTCCGAGCGGACGCGGCATGAAGATGACCTCCTCTCCGGTTAAAGAGTGGGCACTCACCCATAAGGTGCCCGTTCTTGCGGTGGACGCTCTTGATGCGGAAGCCCAGAGAGCCATCCAGGGCTACGGTGCCTCCTACGGCATTGCCGTTGCTTTCGGGAAGATTCTGCCTGAGAAGCTTATTGCGTCGTTCCCCAAGGGAGTGTTGAACATCCACTATTCCCTCCTGCCCAAGTATCGCGGCGCGTCTCCTGTTGAAGGAGCACTCCTTGCTGGTGAAAGTGTAACCGGCGTCACCATCCAGAAGATGGTCTATGAGCTTGATGCGGGAGACATTGTTGCCGCAAAGGAAACGCGCATTCTCCCGACTGAGACTACCGTTGAATTGCGTGCTCGCCTCATTGAGGAAGGCGCTAACCTTCTCGCTGACATCCTCCCAGCCTTTGAGGCAGGAGAGATTAAGGAAGTGCCGCAGGATCACTCTCAAGCAACGCACTCCGGAAAGATTGCGAAGGAAGATGGACTTCTCGATCTGAACGCGGAGGCTCAAGAGAATTGGAACAAATATCGCGCCTATGCGGAGTCTCCAGGCACGTATTTCTTTGCAGAACGAGCCGGAAAGAAGCTGCGGGTGAAAATAAAGAGCGCACGTTTTGAAGGTGGCGCCTTTATTCCTGAACGTATTGTTCCCGAAGGAAAGAAGGAGACGAACTACGATGAGTTCAAAAAGACCCTCGACTAGCGAGCAGGTCGGGGTCAATCAATAATATCGAATATCTTTTGTGGTGAGCGGTGGCCCGCGACGAGCTTCACCTTTCCCACCGGTACGCTTAGATGCTCAGCGAGAAGCTCGCGCACCCGTGTGTTAGCGAGATTGCGCTCTGCAGGTTCTTTGACAGAGATGGAAAGGGATTTGCCATCGGTCTCAATGACGCTCTCCCGTTTTGCGCCGGGAGTAACGCGCACCCGTACGTAGGTCATGCCAGCGTGTTGACGAGATAGGAAACGATATCATCAGAGCCGTACATGGCGACCTTGGTATCCGTGTCTATGAAATACGGTGTCTCACGCTTCCCTCCTGCATCGAGGAGTTCCTTCTCAAGTTTGTGGTCCTTGATGTCCCGGAGCTCGAAAGTTATGCCCATCTCCTCCCCCGCTTTGATGACTTTTGCAGAGAACGGGCACTTCTCTTGGACGTAAAGGATAAGCATCGTAGGGCGAGTATACCAGATGGGTCACGTTGCCCTATCCAGATTTTCGGCTAGAATGCCCATATTCCGCGATAGCTCAATGGTAGAGCAGCTCCCTGTTAAGGAGTTGGTTCCAGGTTCGAGTCCTGGTCGCGGAGCAAACGTTTTTAGGTTCTAGTTGTTGACTTATTTTTTCTGCCCCTGGGTGGAGTTAGAACTTGCTTCATCACTTCTTATTGTTTCCAAAAAATCCAGGTACGTGTCTGGAAACTTGTACTGCGAAGACGCAATTTTTATAACGTTAAGATACTCCGAAGAAGGTTTTTTAAACGGAGCCTTACTTACTACTTCATAAAGATGCGCCTCGGTCTTTGTTCCATGCTCATCAACAATGCCCTTTGTGATCCTCCTGTATTCTTGACCTTCAGCACGGTCAAGATTCTCGATATCACGCAGTGTCACTTCATACAACACTCCCCAAACTTCACTACCTGGTGCTTGAACGACATCAGCACAACCTCCGCCACCCCAGTGGGCAGGGTCAGAAATTGTAAAATCTAACCTATAGCCCTTAAGTACGCCTATGCCAAGGAATCTCGATTCCGGGCATCGGGTCGCCATTTGCTTTTCGTTCATATTGGAACCATAGGCAAAATACTTCATGGACCAACTATACCAAGTAGTTGCATACATCCTCCACCCAACGGAGCAAAAGACGTGGCAACGGTGCGGGGGTATACTGAATGAAATGGATCTTGGTGTCTTCTTATTCATTGTAGTCAGCTATTTTTTTTCTTTGTCGCCAGAACATCTGGGTATTCTGGTGGGCACCCTTGCTTTGCTGGTCGTGTTCCTCTGGAGTCAACTGAGGGTAAAACGCTTTTATTTCGTACGTCACGGTGAGACGCTGTTGAACGAAGCTGGCATCAAGCAGGGAGCGGATGGAAAACTGAGCGCCAAGGGCGTTGCGCAGGCACGAGCAACTGGTACCGCCTTCAGAAAACGCCACATAGAGGCAATCTACTCAAGCCCCTACGAACGCGCGGTGGAAACCGCGAAGCTGATACAGCAGGAATTGAAAGGGACTGTCGCGGTCACTGCTACTCCCCTGCTCTCCGAGCGCAGAAACCCCTCTGCCGTCGTCGGCAGACGCGTCGACGACCCTGAGGTGAAGGAGATGATGGGACGCACGGCGTACGCATACCATGAAGATTCCTACCGGTTCTCAGACGAGGAGAATTTTGAGGACCTGAGAGCCCGAGCGAAAAAATGCCTGCGCTACCTTGAGCTCGCCCCATCACGACAGACAATTGTAGTCACCCATCACGCGTTCTTACAGATGATCCTCTCCTACATGCTCTATCGGAACGAGCTGCATGCTTCGAGCTACGCGAAACTCGCCTACTTCAATCCAGCAGAGAACGCAGGAGTGTCTGTGTGCGATTATCACCCGTGGCATGGGCGTTTTTCGAAAACCAACGGATGGGAGGTTATTAGCTACAATCAGCCGACTATCCTGCAGTGAGTTCGAACATCCTCTACCCAGCGAAGCCCGCACTAGGCTTGGTTTGAAATAATAGGTTTCTAGTGAAGAAAAATCTGCTATCGTAGACGAAAGTCTTGTTGCACTTCTTTCTATGGAACCCGTCGCCTTTATTGCCGAACACAAACATGTCTTTGTAATCGCCCATGTGCTTGCGATTGTAACTGGCATGGGCACCGCAATCGTCACAGACCTGCTAGTTCTCCGCTTTGGCTTTGATAAAAAGCTTTCACGCTTTGAGGTTTCTACGATTCAATTTCTGTCACGGGTAGTGATGTACGCGCTCGGTGGCATTATTCTTACCGGCACACTGCTCTTCCTTTCAAACCCAGAGGGGTACCTCGCGTCCGTAAAGTTCTTGACGAAAATGACGATAGTCGCCGCACTTACGGTAAACGGCTGGCTTCTCCACCGCTATATATTCCCACATATTAATGAGCCGGGTGTAATTACCAACCCAAAAGCAAAAGGGCTTCGCAGGCTCGGCTTTGCGCTTGGTGCAGTTTCCATCGTCTCATGGATTTCTGCGCTCTCGCTTGGGGTACTGCTTCACATTCCCGTTTCCTACAACGAAGCGATAGGTGTGTACGCCGCACTCATTGTCGTCGCTATTCTTAGTGCACTTACGTTTGAATCGCTCACACTTGAACATGCACGTAAGCGTGCAAGGCGTTAGCTGCACTACTCACCCGGACAAGGAGGAAAGGTGCAGTTAGGTCCTGTGCGCCCTACCCCGCTACCGTCTGGACATATCTTGGCATCCGCAGTACACGCAACAGGTTCTGGGCGCGATGGTTCTTCGGGTGTACCAATCGGCTCCTCAGGGATAGTGGGTAATACTCGTACAAATGACTTACCATCTGGGGTATAGCATTGCTCCGGATACGATTCAGCAATTGGATATCCTGCGGCAGCGCACTCCTCAAAAGACGTGATTGGTGCGTTAGGAGTCTCCTTCAACACCTGGTTGTGCCCGAAGTAATATCCAACACCAGCACCGACGATAAGGCCAAAGAGTATAGCTACAAGCTGAGCTTTAGTTATCATTATTCCCACTATACCAGGCGAACGGTTCTCAGCCGCGCATCACCAAGTACGCGATATAGGCAGCGTACATCAATACAAAAACGACACCCTGCCAACGTTCAAGAATGTGACGTTTGCCAACAAAAAGTGCAAGAAAGAGTACTGCGGTGGCGAGCAAGGTTACCAGCACATCTACTTGCAACGCTGAGGAGAATGGCAGCGGTGAGATTGTCGCGCTTACGCCCAGAATCCAAAAGATATTGAAGATATTCGAACCGACTACGTTACCGATGGCGATATCAACATTGCGCCGATACGCAGCCATAGCGGAGGTAGCGAGTTCAGGGAGCGATGTCCCGACAGCAACAATCGTGAGCCCAATCAGCGCTTCGCTGACACCAAGACTGGTGGCGAAGGCAACCGCACCATCAACAATCCACTTCCCTCCTACCGCCAACCCAACAAGACCGCCTAAGACGAGCAGGATTGATTTGGTGTAGGAGTACACCACCGGCTTCTCGGTTTCGGTGCTGCTACCCTGCTTCGCAATACTAAAAATGTAATAGAGGAAGATAATAAAGAATGACAGCAAGATAAGGCCGTCAATGCGCGTAATCGCTGACATGGCTGCCCCATCAAACAACACATCACTGGCCATAAGGCCCATTACCACCACCGCCAGAAACGCAAAGGGGATTTCTTTCCATGCGGTCCCGCGACCAACGGCAAGTGGGAATATAATTGCTGAAATACCGAGTATAAGGAGGATGTTGGCAATGTTGCTACCGAGAATGTTACCGATAGCAATATCCGTATTCCCGTTATAGCTAGCGAGGAGGTTCACTATCAGCTCCGGTGCTGAGGTGCCGAACGCGACTATGGTGAGACCAATTACCAACGCCGAGACGCCGAACCGTGCCGCAAGCGATGAAGCCCCCGTTACCAAAAAATCAGCGCCCTTAATCAGGGCAACAAACCCCACAAAAAATAAGAGGTAGGTAAGCATCATATTGGCAAAAGTATATACCGAAGGTGTGCCAGTGCAAAAAGCACAACCACGCCACATGCTACGATGACAAAAATGCCTCGTGCCTCCTCGTTTACCTTCGGTGCCTACACGCTTGATACCGCTCGCTCCATCATCAGCTTCACGTACCACGTGGAGTTTCCAGGCGGAAAGATACAGACGTACACTGACCGGCTCTTCTTGAAGAACGTACCATCGGAGGCATGGGAGAAGGTGCCAAAAGCCGTACTTGAGCCAACGCTTCGGGCACTCCTTCTCATAATTGGGATTAACTATTGGACGGTCTTTCCAACAAACAACATGCGTATTGAAGGGTTTGCCCTCACACGCGAGCAGGCACAGTTCTGGGACTCGCTCTACCTCAATGGTCTCGGAGAATTCTTCTACCGAATGAAGATGGAGTTCAAGGACCTCATTGCGTTTCCCTATGATGCGTCTGCTGTTGCTCCCCCGCCCGCGCGGTTTGAGCGGCCACCGCGAGCGCTTCTTTTACACGGAGCAGGCAAAGACTCCATTCTGTCCGCTGAACTGCTGAAAGAGTCCGGTACATCGTTTGATTTCTTCGCGTTCTCTCCCTCTCGGGCGCACGAGCGTATTGCAAAACTGGTAGGCGCAAAGACTACTACCGTCACGCGCCGTCGTGATCCACGCATCAATCTGGCCGCGCTGTTGCATAGAACATCGGCTGCCTATCCATCAGTCTCAACCTTCACGTTCGTTGCTACCTTGCTCGCAGAGCTTCTTGGGTATGATTCGATTATCTTCTCTAATGAACGGAGTGCTGATATCGGGAACCTCACCTATCATGGCTTATCGGTAAACCATCAATGGTGTAAATCTTCTGAAGCAGAGAAGTTAACCAACGACTACATACAACGCTATATCACGCCGGATATACGAACCCACTCTCTGTTGCGGAACTTTAGCGAGCTTGAGATTGTGCGACGTTTCGTGCGCTACCCGCAGTATCTCCACTCGGTTACAAGCTGTAACTCCTACTTTTGCTATTCCCGCTTCGAGCAGCTCTTCTTACGCACGCCCTACTGGTGCAACGAATGTCCCAAGTGTGTGTTTCTCTTTGCCTGCTTCTCAGCCTTCCTTCCAAAAAAGGAAGTGGTGCGAATGTTTGGCGCCGACCTCTATACCAAGCGACACCTCTTGCCGCTCATCAGGCAGATTCTTGGTATTGAAGGATTTAAGCCACTCGATTGCGTGGGAGAGCCCGAAGAGATGATTCTCGCCATGCACTACGCATCGCGACGCAAGGAATATGCAGGAGAGCTAGCGATGAAACTTTTTGAAGAACGCTTCTCCTCAAGCTATGACTTCGGTGAGGCTGAGAAGAAGGTCTTCACACAGTCTCAATAAACCTCCTTGATATACTGAACCTATGAAAACCACCCTATACTGGCTCGTCGGGATTGTACTTGTGCTGGTGCTCCTGTTTTATGCTTTTAACAGCTATATTTATAACGAAAAGCAAGGCGACACTGGCACACCCGACAACACCTCTATGCAAGTCATTCCCATCTCACACGCAACAGCTATCCTTCAATGGGGAGATCTCGCCATATACACTGACCCCACTGGGGGCGCAGAGGCGTTTGCGGGCCAACCAGCTCCTGACCTCATTCTCCTCACTGACATTCATGGCGACCACTTGAGTACCTCAACGATCGATGCAGTCATGGGCAACGCAACCATCATCGCCCCACAAGCAGTGGCGGACCTCTTGCCCGAAACCCTCGCCTCCCGCACACAGATTCTAGGCAATGGCGAGCGCACGACCGAGCTCGATTTCGACATCCTCGCGCTCCCTATGTACAACCTGCCGGAGTCTCCGGACAGTCGTCATACGAAGGGTCGCGGTAACGGGTATGTAATTGAAAAAGAGGGCTTGCGCGTCTATGTCGCTGGCGATACTGCAGGCATACCGGAAATGCGCGCACTCACTAACATTGATATTGCCTTCATACCAATGAACCTTCCGTTTACGATGGGTGTTGAGGAAGCAGCTGATGCGGTACTCGCCTTCAAGCCCGCACAGGTCTATCCCTATCACTATCGAGGACAAGACGGACTCTCAGACATCAACCGTTTCAAGGAGCTTGTAAACGCCGGGGACCCTGACATAGAAGTGGTGCTGCTCGATTGGTATCCGGAGTAAGTGCTCCGTGACCAACACGTTGGAATGTTAGTATTGGGTGCTTTCGCATGAAAACCTTCTACCAAATAGCGGCCAACTCCCTTCTCGTCACTCTCGCGAACTTCTTCCTGTGGTTCGCGGCCATCTTCTGGGTATACCTCGAAACGCAGTCAGTACTCGCAAGCTCCCTTATCGCGGGTGCCTACATGGTGATTGCTACCCTTTCCGGCTTCTGGTTCGGTGGCATTGTGGACCACCATAGGAAAAAATTGGTCATGCTCCTTTCGAGCTTCGGCACTCTCTTCTTCTTTGCACTCGCACTCGCCTTCTATCTCTTCGCTCCAGAAGGAGCCATCACTACTGTCACCAGTCTCTGGATGTGGGCCTTCATCTGTTCCCTCTTGCTTGGCGTTGTCCTGAGTAACATGCGCAGTATCGCGCTCCCTATTACGGTGACCATCCTCGTTCCCGAGGACCGGAGAGACCGAGCCAACGGTATAAGCGGCATGATTATGGGCTTCTCCTCTTCTGGTGCGGGCATTGCTTCAGGGTTCGCGCTGGCGCACTTGGGCATGCTCCCTATCGTTGCTATAAGCTGCGTCATTACGGTACTCGCTCTCATGCATCTTTCGTTGCTGTCGATTCCAGAACCAGAGATTGTGCACACAGAGGACAAACCTAAGAAGCTCGACATCCGAGGGACCATCGCAATCATCAGCACTATTCCAGGTCTCTTCGCTCTTATCTTCTTCACGACGTTCAACAACTTTCTCGGAGGCGTCTTCATGGCGCTCATGGACCCGTACGGACTTACACTCGTCTCGGTGGAAGTCTGGGGAATGCTGTGGGGCGTACTTTCGCTCGGCTTTATCGTTGGAGGCTTCTACATCTCGCGGAAAGGACTTGGGAAGAATCCTCTTCGCACACTGCTTATACTTAACGCGGTCATGTGGACAGCAACCATCATTTTCCCTCTCCAGCCGTCTATCTATCTCCTTGCGGCAGGCCTCATGGTCTGGACTGTTCTCTCCCCGTTCATCGAAGCGACCGAGCACACCATTATCCAAAAGGTGGTCCCACTTGAGCGCCAAGGACGTGTGTTCGGCTTCGCACAGAGCGTTGAGTACGCTGCCTCCCCAATTACTGCCTTCCTAGTGGGGCCTTTGGCACAGTTTGTATTCATCCCGCTTATGACCACCGGCGCGGGTGTCGCACTCATCGGTGAGTGGTTTGGGGTGGGCGCCGGACGTGGAATGGCCTTGGTCTTTATCCTTGCGTCGGTGATTGGCTTAGTGATAACGCTACTTGCAATGCGGTCGCGCTCCTACAAGGTCCTGTCGGAGCGGTACGCTACGGCCTAGGCGAGTAGCGAGAGGCGTAGTACTCTGTGGACACAAACCTAACAACGCACGTATGACATGGAGCAGAGGAACCCAGGGAGTAAGCGCAAAGCGTAACCCCAACAAGACCCGCAAGACCAAGAAGCGCATCGCTACTAAGATTGCGCGCAAGGCAGCCAGCACCAAGAAGCGCGGCTAAGAGCGGCCTTCATCTCCTTTATAGAAACCGCCTGCTACGCTGAGCGGATAACCTACCTATCACCATGAGCAAATTCATCGTTCTCTACCGCTGCCCTACCTCTGTACTTGATGACTGGATGAAAACTCCCCCAGCTGAACGCGATGCAATGGAATCAAAGATGAAAGCTGACTGGGACGCCTGGAGCGCCAAGAATGGAGGAATGGTTCTAGAGACTGCAGGCGCAGGTACCACCACCACCGTGACTCAAGACGGCGCTAAGGACGCGCGCAATGACATCATGCTGTACTCCTTGGTGGAAGCTCCTTCTCGCGAAGCAGTGACTGAAATGTTTGTCGGACACCCACACCTCGGTATTCCCGAAGCAACCATCGACATCATGAGTGCAAACGTGCTGCCGGGAATGTCGTAGGTTAGGCTTTGAATATGCGCCGCAAACTAACGCTGGGAGTACTGCTGCTCCTCGTGATAGTCGCAGGAGTGGTTG
>JAGOSU010000047.1 GCA_018062165.1 Minisyncoccota bacterium | reverse complement strand
AAGGCGATGCAGAGGACGCACTTGATGACGCAGACGACGCTATAAGCGAAGCTCGCGAAGATCTTGCTGACTCCAACATCTCTTCATCGGACTACAACGATGCCGATGACCTTCTCGATGAGGCAGATGACCTTCTCGAGGAAGCTGAGGATGAGTTCGATGATGATAACTGGGATGAGGTAATTGACCTCACCGATGAGATTATGGATCTCGTTGACGAGGCCCAGGACATCATCGACGGATAGTCGAAGCTAACACCTAACAAAAAACCGCCCTCTCAGGGCGGTTTTTTGTTGCGCTTCATCTAGAGAAGCGTAGTCTTTGATTTAATGGAACCCCTAGCCAACCGCATACGCCCCACAACGCTTGACCACTTTGTCGGACAGGAACACTTGGTGGGCAAAGGCAAACCGCTACAGGTGGCCATTGAGAAAAAGCACCGCTTCTCCTTTATTCTCTGGGGACCGCCAGGAACCGGGAAGACGACCATCGCCCGCATCTACGCAAAAGCACTGGACGCTGAGCTCTATGAACTCTCCGCAGTCTCTGCTGGGAAAGACGACATCAGAAAGATTGTTGACGGCACTTCGAGAACTGGAAAGCTCGCTTTCGGGAAACCAAAGGTGCTTTTCCTTGATGAAATCCACCGCTTCAACAAGAGTCAGCAGGATTTCCTCCTGCCGTATGTTGAGAGCGGGGAGCTCACGCTCATAGGTGCGACCACCGAGAATCCGTCCTTTGAGGTGATTCCTGCACTCCTCTCCCGTTCACGCGTGTTTGTGCTCGAGCCACTCTCCGAGGAGGCACTGAAAGCAATCGTAAAACGCTCAAAGGTGAAAGTGCCCAAAGATGCGTTTGAGTGGTTGCTCGGCTACGCCAATGGGGACGCGCGCAAAGCACTCACCATGCTTGAAGGAGCAGAGACTCTGTACGGAGAAGTATCCGTCGAGAACCTCAACAAGGCGCTCGAGTCTCCGCACCTGCGCTATGACAAGAAAGGGGACGAACACTACGACACCATCAGCGCGTTCATAAAGAGCATGCGGGCAAGCCAGCCTGACGCTGCTATGTACTACCTCGCGCGCATGGTTGAGGCAGGGGAAGACCCACTCTTTATTGCACGCAGGATGGTCATCTTTGCATCAGAGGACGTAGGGCTCGCACAGCCTACTGCGCTTGTAGTAGCCAATGCAGTGTTTCGCGCCTGCGAGGTCATTGGGTACCCGGAGTGTGCCATTAACCTCGCACACGGCGTTGCATACCTTGCGAACGCCGCAAAGGACCGCTCAGCCTACGAGGCACTCGGTCTTGCGCAGGAAGATGCAAAGAAGTTTGGAAACCTCCCTGTCCCAAAGAACATCCGAAACGCACCAACCAAGCTCATGAAAGACCTAGGACACGGGAAGGGGTACAAGAAGTACGATACCGAGAGCTACCTTCCAGAGAAATTAAAGAGGAAGAAGTATTTCGATACATAAGAAAAAGCCCCGCACGAGCGGGGCTTTTTAGAAGTTGAATCTTACTTAACTGCGTCCTTAAGCGCCTTTGCGGGGCGGAACTTAGGGGTGCGGGTCGCTGCGATGCGGATGGTCTCGCCAGTGCGAGGGTTCCTTCCGGTGCGAGCTGGGCGGGCCTTCGCGACGAAGATGCCGAGTCCTGCAATGGATACCTCATCTCCGCTCTTTACGCCCTTAATGATGCAGTCGATGAGGGTCTCTACGGCGCGCTCCGCGTCAGCCTTGGTGCCGCCGAGAGTGTCCTGAACTTTTGAAACGATGTCTGCCTTGTTCATGATGCTCTTGGTTATTCCTAATCCCGCGGCCACCGATTAGGCAGGGGGTATGAGTAAAGTATAGGAAATACGCCACGGTACGCAATAGGGCTATCTAACAACTACAAATCCCTCACCAGAGGGATTTGTAGTGCACCTGTCAAGGGCTCTTAGCGAGCGAACTCAACGACGCGGTTCTCGCGAATGATGTTTACCTTGATTTCGCCCGGATACTTAAGCTCGCTCTGCACGCGCTCAGCAATATCGCGCGCCAATCGGTGCATGGCGAGGTCGGAGACCTTCCCAGGGTTCACAAAGATGCGGATTTCACGCCCTGCCTGCACGGCATAGCTCTTCTCCACCCCAGGGAAGGTGCTGGCGATGCGCTCGAGGTCGGTAAGGCGCTCGAGATAGCGCTCTACCGTATCGCGGCGAGCTCCCGGCCTTCCGCCTGAGACGGCATCGGCCACCTGCACGATGATGGATTCCGGTGTTTCATACGGATATTCCTCGTGGTGCGACTGCATGGCCTGGATGACTTTCTTGTCGACGCCGAACTTCTCAAGCAAGCGGCGGCCAATCTCCACGTGCGTGCCCTGCACTTCGTGGTCGACTGCCTTGCCGATGTCATGAAGGAGTGCGCCTGCGCGGGCAACATCTGCGTCAGCACCAAGCTCTGTGGCAAGCATCCCGGCCAAGTGCGCCATCTCAATAGAGTGCTGCAGCACGTTCTGTCCGTAGCTCGTGCGGAAGTTGAGGCGGCCAAGAAGGGTGGTGAGCCTCGGATCTAGACCAAGCACGCCTACTTCATACGCTGCCTGCTCGCCCTTCTGCTTCACGATTTCCGCTACCTCCTGCTTTGCCTTCTCTACCATCTCCTCAATCTTTGCAGGCTGTATGCGACCGTCTTCGATTAATCGCTCAAGCGCTATCTTTGCGATGTGGCGGCGAAGTGGGTCAAAGGAAGAAAGCGTGATCTTGTCCGGAGCGTCATCGATAATGACGTCGACACCAGTAGCGCGCTCAAAGGCCTTGATATTGCGACCTTCCTTGCCGATGACCTTTCCCTTTATTTCTTCAGAAGCAATCGACACGGAGAGCGTCATGACCTCAGCGTTCACCGCGTTTCCCATGCGGTGAATAGCGGTGAGAAGCATGGTGCGTGCCTTTTCTTCAAGCTGCTCGCGACCGTGCGCCTCAAGCTTCTGCAGACGAGAGAGGAACGATTCCTGGCTCGTCTCTTCAAGGTCTTTCATGAGCATCTCGCGTGCCTGCTTCTCTGAAAGGTTAGAGAGCTGCAGCATTTCTGAACGGCGCTCCTTGAGAAGGGCGTCCGCTTCACGCTTAGCGTTCACCGCTTCGTTCTCACGCGCCTTCACCTTGTCTGCCTCGTCAGCAAGTCCGCGCTCACGTTCATCAAGGAATTCTTCGCGTTTACCGAGGCGCTCTTCCTTCTCCGCGAGTTTCTCGTCGCGCTCCTCAAGTGGGGCAAGGCGCTCCTCTTCGACTTCACGTGCTCGGTCCTCCGCCTCTTCAAGCACACGTGCGGCGCGCTCGCGCGCTTCAATCATCTTCTGCTTAATCTCCAATTCCAAAGACCCCCGCTGTGAGAGCGTGATGAGCCACCGAAGGACATAGCCGAGCGCAATGCCGGCAAGGCCTGAAAGGGCGAGAAGCCCGAGAACGAGTTTGATGGACATAGGCGGGTTAGTTACCGCCTTCCGGTTTCCTACGAACTACACAGAACTGCGCACGTTTCAGAGGTTTGGGTCATGTTCGGGATCGGAAGGGCGGGGAATCGGCGTGGATAAGCATTCAGTCGTTACTGGGATGGTGATAGTAGCACAGGCGGCATCTCAAGAAAAACGCCCGAGGTTCGGGCGTTTACGACAACTTATTTCCCATACTTCGCAGATATTCGCTCTCAAGATACTTAGCGTTCGGGTTCGCCATCTGGCCGTTTGCCCGGGCGTGGTCTGCTGCCTTGTACCGGTCGACATACGCGCCGCTCTCAGTTAAAAATCCTGCGGTTGCATACAGCTCCTTGTATCCATCGAGGTCTAGGTTTTCGGTGGCGCCTTCATTTTCTCTCCGCCACGCTTCAACGTCGATATACGCTGCGGAGTGGTCAAACCCAACAAACTGCTTCCCTTTGTAAATGAGCACCGCCGATGCTTCGCGTATTGGTTCCAGTTTTACTGGCGCCTTCTCTTCAAGCGTCATGCTTATTTACTCTTGAACACCGTATCGACGAGTCCGTATTTCTTCGCTTCGTCCGCGGTCATAAAGTAGTCGCGTTCAACATCGCGCTCAATCTTTGCAAGTTCCTGTCCCGTCGACTTCGCAAGAATCTTGTTGAGACGGTCGCGGGTAGCGAGAATGTGCTTTGCCGTAATCTCGATGTCGGTTGCCTGACCCTGTGCACCTCCCCATGGCTGGTGAATCATCACCTCAGAGTTTGGAAGCGCATAGCGCTTGCCCTTCTCGCCAGCGGCGAGAATAACAGCTGCGGCACTTGCTGCCATACCAACACACACGGTGGAGACAGCTGGCTTCACGTGGTTCATGGTGTCGAGGATGGCGAGACCTGCAGTTACCGAGCCGCCGGGAGAGTTGATGTAGAAAGAGATGTCCTTCTTCGGGTCCTCAGACTCAAGGAAGAGGAGCTGCGCAATGACGAGGTTTGCAGTGTCGTCATCAATGCCGCCACCAAGGAAGATGATGCGGTCCTTGAGAAGGCGCGAATAAATATCGTACGCGCGTTCGCCGAACGACGACTTCTCGACGACCATCGGAATAAGCATTGAAGAGCGAGGTTTCATGTCCATAGTCTGATGATAGTACCAAAGAAAAAGCCCCCGGCAAAACCGGGGGCTTTTTAGAGAGAAGCGTTACTCCTCAAATGAAGCGTCGAGCTCGGTAAACGCCTTATCAAGTTCTGCGTCAAAGTCGTCGGAGGACTGTGCTTCGAGGTCTGCCTCGATTGAAGAAGGGTCCGTTGAGTCGTCCTGGGTTTCAAGCGATTCAACGACCGCCTCGTCGTTCGCTGGCCCACTCATACGGTTCTGCCAGGTGTAGAAGGCGCCGGCGACGATGAGCGCGACGATGAGCACGAGCACGATGACGGGTCCTGTCGAAGAGGTTGGGCGAACGGTCTGCTCGGTAGTCTGTGTTGGTTCCATGATAGTTCTATTATTCGCCCGCTGCTTCTTCAACGTCCCGCTTTGGGAGCGCCTGCGCGGCTTCCTTGAGGGCTTCGTGCGC
>JAGOSU010000007.1 GCA_018062165.1 Minisyncoccota bacterium | reverse complement strand
TCATTGAATTATGGTATCACGGCTGGCGGCTGTGGCACGAGGCGCTTCCAGGTGGCAACCGTAAGCCCGAATAGGAGGAAGGAAGCCAGCGCAGAGCCCAGGCAGTAGATGCAGATAGCGTCGATGAGGTAGACCTGCACATAGAGGAAGTAGACGGAAGCAGCTGCACCCAGGGTGGTCACCAGGAGCAGGAGCTTTGCGGCAAGGCGGGAGGGACGTGCAAAAAGGTAGCCAGTGAGAAGAATGGCAAGGGCGTAAAACCCAAGGCCGTAGACCGCAAGCGGGATGCCCATAAAGCGGGAATACGAACTTTCTGCTACCGCATTACATTTATCGAGTCCCTGGATGTCGCAGACCAGCGGAGTGGAGTTAAGCGCGTTCATCGACAGGTATGCAGCGTCGATAAAGCCAATAACGGCAAGCACAATCAATACCCAAAGGACAGTGGTGCGGTTCATAGTAGAGCCATAGTACACTATTCAGTATGGAACCCACCAAGGACAACGACCAGTGGAAGGCGAAGCTCACCGATGAGGAATACCGGGTGCTGCGCGAGCAAGAGACCGAGGCTCCCTTCTCCGGACAGTTTGTCGACCACCACGAAAGCGGCATGTATAAGTGCAAAGCCTGCGGCACTGCCCTCTTCTCTTCAGAGGCAAAGTTTGATTCAGGAACGGGCTGGCCATCGTTTACTGACCCTGCCGTTGCCGAGAACGTGGGCACGCGCCCTGATGACACCTACGGTATGCATCGCACCGAAGTCTTCTGCAAGAAGTGTGGTGGACACCTGGGTCACGTCTTCAATGACGGACCGGCAGAAAAAGGTGGAAAGCGCTACTGCATTAACTCAGTGTGTCTTGCGTTTGAGAAGAAGGGCTAAATGTGACAGACCGCGTTCGGGTGCTTCTCAAAATACCGCTGGTGATATTCCTCTGCGCGATAGAACGGGGTGGCGGGTGTAATTTCCGTTGCGATAGTCTTCGGGTGGAATGCCGGTTGTAAATCCTTCTTTACCTTCTCCGCAACTTCCTTCTGCTCTTCAGTGAGGTAAAAGAGTCCTGTGCGGTACTGCGTTCCTGTGTCTGGTCCCTGACGGTTCACCTGGGTTGGATCGTGGAGCTCGAAGAACTTACGCACCAACGTCTCGTACGAGACCTTCGAGGGGTCGAAGGTGACGCGTACTGCCTCTGCGTGTCCGGTTGTATCGGTGCACACTTGCTCATAGGTGGGGTTCTCAGTATGTCCACCGATATAGCCGCTCTCAGCGTCAGTTACGCCAGGGACTGTGAGGAAGGCCGCCTCGACACCCCAGAAACACCCGGCTGCAAATATTGCTTGTTCATTCATAGTTATGCTCTTTTCTTACGTGAGCCCTTCCAACAAATCGTGCAGGCGCCCGTGCCCTTGTATCGGTGCCCGCGACTGCACACCTGGCCAAAGTCCGTCACCTTCACCACCTTCCCTTTTCGATCATAGGTGGTCCACATCCCTTTCTGTGTTCCAGCCTTAAACGTACCCGAGCGCATCTTGCTGCCGTCCTTCCTAAACCACACCCAAGGCCCTTCCATCTTCTGAGCAAGAATCTTGCCCTTCGCCCAGAGGGTGCCGTCTTGGTGGTAGTGCTCATAGTCTCCTTCCTCCTCGGTTACCGGCTTCTTGGGTTCCATGGGGACAGTATAGCCTTTTACTAGCGCTAGTTTCTTGGCACGCGTCCATCCCTTAATCTCAGCTTCTCGCTTAAGTGCCGAACTCCTATCAGGCTGCGGCTCTGTGTACAGAACCTTTTTTACCTTCCTTGAGCGAGTGAAGTGACCACCCTTCCCCGCAGCGTGCTCGTCAAAGCGTCGACCAACATCGGTGGTGATGCCGGTATAGATACTGGTGTCATCGCACTCTACGAGATAGACGAAGTACGAAGTCATTTGTCCCAATAGAATTTCCCTACCTGAACAAAAAGAAGAGAACGAACGGCAATAGCCATGAAAACGAATCCATGACTCCCTTCGACCACTTTTGCCCATAGGACTTCGGGTCAAGATAAAATTCTTTGTAGAGCACCCATACAACAAGTACGAGGAAAACATACAACGGCACGTCAAAACCGATGGAGAGAGCCAAGAGATTCGAGACGCCAAGTAACGTGAGAGATGCTGCGGCATGGCATACCCTGCTCCATATATCGTAGAGCGTTTTACTTTTCGTGTAGAGACCTGGAAAGAGAAGTCCCGGGATTCGGTCCAGTCCTTTGTACGGAGGCATGGTACTTAATTGTATAACAGGTTAGTCTTTCAGTTCTCAAATCGATTCGTTCCCTCTCCCTCCCGCTCGTTAATTGGCTCTTCTTCAAGACCGAAATAGTGGCCAACCTCGTGCCAGATGGTCTCCCGCACCACCCGCTTCACATTCTCCCGGAACTGGCTGGTCTCGGTGTCAGTAAGCTCAGAGGCTTCTGCAAGAATCGGAAGACGGAAGAGCGTAATAGTGTCCGGAAGCGTGCCTCCAACACCGTAATCGCTCCCGCGCGCAGTCGCGGGGATACCGTGATAGATCCCCAGAAGCGTCTCCCCTTCCTGTAGGTCCTCTTCCTTCCGTATCTGCTCGCTCGGCTCGTCTTCAATCAAGAGCGCGACATTCGTCACCCGCTCCTTAAAGCGTTCCGGCATGCCTTCCCATTCAGAGAGCGCGAGTGCTTCAAATTCCCTTTCATCCATGAGGAAATAGTATACTAGCGCGATGGATATTCCCTTCCTCAACGCCACCCTCCCTGAACTCATCCAGGGAGTGGGATACCTAGGCGTGTTCCTTATCGTGTTTATTGAGTCCGGTGTGCCTATCGGTATGGTGCTCCCGCTTCCCGGTGACACTCTTCTCTTTTCTGCCGGACTCCTTGCAGCAAGTAACGCCTTCGACCTCGTTCCGCTTATCATCACCATCGTCGTTGCAGCAATTCTCGGTGACAGCGCCGGTTACTGGTTTGGCTCCCACTACGGCCCCAAGCTCTTCACCAAGGAAGACGCGCTCTTTATGAACAAGCGGCACCTCGATCGTGCTGAGCGTTTCTATACTAAATACGGCGGCCTCGCGCTCATCCTTGCTCGCTTCCTTCCGCTTCTGCGCACACTCGTCCCGATTGCCGCCGGCATGGGACGTATGTCTTACAGCGCCTTCCTGCGCTTCAACGTTATCGGCGCATTTCTCTGGGGCATATCGGTCACGCTGCTTGGCTACTACCTCGGCACGCTTATCCCTGACGTTGATAAGTATCTCCTTCCGATTCTAGGTGTCATCGTGCTCATTAGTGTACTGGTGAGCGCGCGCGAAATCTGGAACGCAAAGAAGGAGCTTAACGCTCGCCAATAAACGCGATGAAGGCAGCAAGTGCTTTCTCGACATGCTCTATGGTCGAAGCATCAGTGAGCGTTCCCTTCTCATTAAACTTGTCAGTTGCAAACGAAAGGTAGAATTCCGGCTGTCCCAACACACGAGCGTTGAGGTAGAGCATCGACTGCTTGAGCGCATACTGCCCCACCGCTGTTCCTATCTGTCCACCTGTGGCTCCAACGATGTAGACAGGCTTCCCGTCCCACGCATTGTCTCCGTACGGCCTACTGGTCCAGTCTATGGCGTTCTTGAGTACCCCGGGCACCGAGCGATTGTATTCCGGTGTTGCGATAAGGATGCCGTCGGCAGCCTTGATTCTCGACTTCAGTGCCGCAACCTCCGCTGGAAAGTTCGCTTCCTGGTCCTGGTTATAGAGCGGTAGCGTACCTATCTCAGCGATTTCAATGGTGCTTCCCTGCGGCGTCTGTCGTACGAACTCACGCAGCAGTGCGGTGTTAAAGGATTCTTTCCGTAGACTTCCTGAGAGTGCGAGTATATTCATATACCTCTGTGTAGCACGTAAAAAATGAGGGTGACGTGTGTATAACAAAACACCGCCCAGCTGGGCGGTGTTTTGAGGAAGTAGATGGTTACTTCGCGAGCTCTGTGTCAATCAACGGCTTCACCATCGTGTATGGCTGTGCGCCGCTGATGAGCGTAGTTCCCACGATTGAACCTGGCGTACCATTGATGCCAAAGGTAGTACCTTCGGCCCTGTCGGCTTCAATTGCCGCCTCATACGTCGCCTTGTTGGCGGTGAGGAGTGTGGCAATCTGCGCAGCATCCATACCCTGTGCGACAGCGGCTGCATCGAGCCCGGCACGAGCGAGTGTGCTTTCTCCGCCTCCAGTCATGACTGCATTGAACCATCCGCCCCACTTATCCGGATACGCGTCCCAGACCGCGCGCGAGTAGAGCGCGGTTTCGAGAGACGCCGGACCGAGGAACTGGAAGTCCTTATAGACGATGCGGACCTTTCCGTCAGCGACGTAGTCGGTCATCACGCTTGTCAACGTGCCGCTTTCATAGGCCTTGCAGAAGCTGCACTGGAAATCAAACCAGACCGCCATCGTAACTGGCGCATCTGCACTCCCGACAAAGGGTGAACCCTCTGTCTTCACGTCCTTGATATCAACTGCTACAGCTTCTCCTCCGGTACCGTCGGTAGGCATCGTTGCGCCGCGACCGTACATGAGTGCACCTGCGATAAGCACCAACCCTATCAAGAGGGCGAGTGCAGTACCGTATTTCTCGAAAAACGTTTTGTTATCCATATGTCTCAATTACTTCCCAGGGGGTAATGCCCTATAGCATACCCTCTGGAAGGAATTGAACAAATGGGGGTTACGAGATGAACGTGAGGGCACGTCCTGCCTTCCCTGCGCGACCGGTGCGGCCAATGCGGTGGGTATAGTCCTCGTAGGACTGCGGAAGGTCGTAGTTAATCACGTGGGAGACCCCAGAGATGTCGAGGCCACGGGCTGCCACGTCGGTAGCCACAAGCACCTGGACATGGTCCTTCTTGAAGAGACCAAGTGCCTGCTGGCGCCTGCCATGGGTTTTGTCTCCGTGAATGGAGTCAGCCTCAATACCCGCGCGCTTAAGGTCACGAGCAAGACGCTCGACGCCGTGCTTGGTCTTACCGAAGACGAGTACCTTATCGAACTCAGGGTCCTTCAGGAGCTCAACGAGACGCTCGAACTTACGAGACGGTTCAACGCGCACCACATCCTGGTCAATCGTTGCTGCGGTATCGCGAGTCTTCACCGAAATCTGAACAGGATCCTTAAGGAAGTCACCAATAAGGCGCTCAATCTCGCGGCTCATAGTAGCCGAGAAGAAAAGCGTGTGACGCTCCCTGATCATCTGCGAAAGGATGAAGCGCATGTCGTCGATGAATCCCATATCGAGCATACGGTCAGCCTCGTCGAGCACGACAGTGCGGAACTTCGAGAGGTCGAGCTTCCTGCGCTCCATAAGGTCCTTAAGACGTCCTGGCGTACCAATGACGAATGCTGGATCGCGTGCAAGGGTGCGAATCTGCGGCACGATGTTAGCGCCACCCACACAGGTAACTGAAGCAATGCGAAGCATCTTGGCGAAGCCAAAGAACTCCTGCTCAATCTGAATAGCGAGCTCACGAGTAGGCACCATGATAAGAACACGCTCAGCGCGGTCCTTAATCACCTTCTCAATAAGCGGAATAAGAAAGGCTCCGGTCTTTCCGGTACCAGTGTTTGCAAGTCCAACGACATCCTTGCCCATAAGAATCTGGGGGATGGCCTGGTCCTGAATCGGGGTTGGGGTGGTGTAGCCCTTACCAATGATGTTGTCCTTGAGCTGCTCGCTGATTGGAAGATCGACGAACGCAGTCGTCGGTACGAATACCTCAACATCCGCTACGGGAGTTGCTTTGTTAATGAAACGAGAGACGTCAAAGACGGGGTCTGCTCCACGGCGACCACCTCCGCCACGACGAGGTCCGCCGCGTCCTCCACGAGGGCCGGTGTTGTTGTTACCACGATAGCCTCCTGAACCTCCGCCAGTGCGGGGTCCGCTGCTGCGAGGACCACGATTGCCTCCGCCCATGCCATGTTCCTTAAGGTCATAGCTTGATGCGGTGACTGGGGGTTTCCATCCTTCCTGCGCAAAGCGCATGCCGGCCTCGTACGCACTGCTGCGCGCTGGGCCACGGCGGTTGAATGGAGGACGTCCGCCACCTCCGCCCATAGGGCGACGAGAACGAGGACCACCTGATTTATTGCCGTTACTTGTATTACCTGAATGCGATTGATTCATGAATTATGTAGTTTCGCGCGACGGTCGGTCGCGCAATGAGTTATAGAGCTCGATCTGGCTCGGGCGGGGCCGCAACGTCCTGAGAGTTCCGAGATTGCTTACACTTTCCTTCCCGGGTCTTGAGTATCTCTCAAGACGGAAACTGGAGTGACGTTGTAGGACAACCGTAGCACGCTTACGTTGCTTTCACAAGGGGGAGCCGTGCCACCGCGTACATAGAGCCTAGCAGGACGGCTGCGGCAAGGTACTGGCTTGGAGCCAAGGTGACGCCGTACACAAAGAAGTCGATGGCAATGGCGGTGAGTGGGAACGCGAGCTCGACGATGGTTGAGACACTCGCGGGAGTGGTTCGGAGTCCTCGGTAGTAAATCCAGAGCGCAAGCATGCCGGTTGAGACTGCAATAACTCCAAGGATAAGCAGGTGATGGAGCGTCACGTTTACCAAGGATTCCCCTGCCCCCATCAGGTACACGAAGATGAGCGCAATGGGCACCGTGAGAAGGAACCTGAGACCAGTGATGAACGTATTCCCGTGCGAAAGCAGAGTGAAGCGGGAGAAAGCGGTTGAAGAGCCCCACGCGATTGCCGCAAGAAGTGCAAAAAGCGCAGCTGCTACTTGTCCCTGGCCTTCTATGAGGTTTATCTGTCCGTTCGGGAAGGTAACAAAATATCCGGCAATAAGTGCAACGCCAGCCCACACGAGATAGAGCGGACTTACCCGCTCCTTAAGCACAACGGCAGCGGTCGCTACCGTAAACACTGGCTGGAGCTTCTGAAGCAAGAACACCACCGAGAACGGAATAAACCCGACTGCCAAGAGTGCGCTCGTAAAGAAGATAGTGCCGAGCACACCTGAGAGAAGTGCGACCAGGAGCATGGCACCCCACTCCTGCTTGGTGAGCTTCTCGGTCTTCCATGCACGAATCAGAAACGGAGAGATAAGAATGAGCCCAATCAAATGCTCATAGAACACAATGGTCGCAGGTGGCAGGTCAAAGAGCGCGCGACGCAAAAGTCCATCAATGCCCCAAAGCACTGCTGCAACAAAAATTAACAATGGTCCGTAGTTCATGTCTTGCGTCGGTTAATCCCGCGTTCAACCGCTTCAATCGCACCAAAGAGTGCTCCGCTGCCGACATACCAGAGCATGTGAATGACAATCGCGTAGTAGATACCTCCCGGGACACCAAGAATAAGGAATGGCAGCATGAACCCGCCAAGCGTCGCGCTAATCGTAAAGTACGTAGCCCACAGGACTCTCGTCGCAAAGAACATATGGAGATGAATGACCGCAAACACCAGCGCTGCCAGCGGCACCAATTCAGACATTGGGATACCTGCTTCGGAGAGAATAAGAAGCATGATGCCCACCGCTACCTGCTGGAAGATAACGTCTGAAGTCTTGGAGAAGAGGAAGCGTGTATCAATGAGCAGGAACTGCTGGTCTGGGAATGCTTCTGCAAGCCTTGAAGGAGTTTGGTGGAGCTCCTTAAGGCGCGCGTACACCCAAGGGTTAATGACAAAGAGGACGAAGAGGCAGAACAAAATTGCCATAGTTGAACCTGACTGGAACAGAACAGCCGCGTAGTGAGGGAAAAGGACAGCAAGCACCACCGTCATTAAGATGAAATACAGAAAGGTGAGAAGCGGATTCTTTGAGAGCGTCAGGTGGAGCCTACGGTTAACGACGTAGATGAACCCGAGACGGTTCACCATCACAATGATGAGGAGGAAGGCTATTTCTATGAAGAGTCCCATGTCCCACAGAATACCACCTGTACCCAAGGTATACTCCGCACTATGTGGTACGTATTCGCACTTGCAGCCGGAGTACTCTATACGGCCTCAATCCTCCTCACCCGACGCAGCTTCAATAAAGGAGGCGATCCTTGGGTGTTTTCCTTCTATTTCGGTGCAATTGGAGCAATCGTCAGCGTACCGTTCGTATTCGTGGGGTTACAGACATCTGTAACCTTCCTGCCCTGGGCCTTTCTTCTGATTACGGCAGCGCTCGTCGTTTTCCATAACTTCCTTAACTTCACGGCATTAAAACACCTCAACGCTTCAGTTCACGGCACCTTTTATAAGCTTCGTCTCGTGTGGTCGTTTTTGCTTGGAATCATCTTCCTGCAAGAATCGTGGACAGCCCTTACCCTCGTTGGAGTCGCCGCAACGGTAACGGCTGGAGCCTTGCTGCTGTGGAAGAAAGGAGAACCACTATCAAAAATAGGACTGTTGTTTGTGCTTGGTTCAAGTGTAGTAAACGTAATTGCGCTCTTGCTGTATAAGCAGCTGCTTGCAGATTTCAATGTAGGCACACTGACCTTCATGATGTTCTTTATCCCTGCGATTTTGAACGCACTTATCATTCCACGCTTCTGGCAGAAAGCAGCCGACGCAACGAGGAATCATGTATGGACCCTTGGTATCGCCTGCACGCTTGGGGGATTTGCGAATCTGGCAATGAACCAATCAATCGCCCTCGGACAAGTAACTGGGACGCTCGTCATAATAGAAGCATGCCTTATTTTCATTCTCGCTGGTGAGCACTTCTTTCTCAAAGAACGCAAAGACCTATTTAGAAAAGCCGCCGCAGTACTGCTGGCGACTATTGGCGCTATTTGTATTCTCGTTGTGTAAGCGTTAGCGACGTGCCTTAGCGCGGTCAGTCTCAGTCAAAAACTGCTTGCGAAGACGCACGCTCTCAGGCGTAATCTCGAGGTATTCATCCTCACTCATAAGCTCAAGACCACGCTCGATCGTAAGGAGAATTGGTGGGAAGAGGTTGATGGCCTCGTCGTTACCGGAGGAACGAACGTTGGATTGGTTCTTACCCTTGGTTGGGTTCACCATCATCTCCTCTCCCTTAGACGTGTTGCCTACCACCATGCCTTCGTAGACTTCCGTTGCAGGGTTGATGTAGAGCACACCGCGCTCCTGGAGATACCAGAGTGCGTAGCCAAGCGACTTGCCGGTGGTCATGGAAATCATGGAACCTACCTGACGCTTCTTAATCTCTCCTGCGTGTGGCTTGAAGCCAATGACGCGAGACGAAAGGATTCCCTCGCCCTTCGTATCAACGACGAAAATGTTCTTGTAGCCTAGAAGTCCACGAGTTGGGCCTTCAAGCGTAAGGCGCACACTGTTGTCGTGCTGCACAAGGTTCTGGAGGACAAAGGCCCTCGTTCCGAGGCGCTCAATGACCGCACCCTGGTACTCGCTCGGGATGTCGATGATGACCTCCTCATACGGCTCGAGCTTCTTGCCCTCCTCTTCGCGGATGATGACCTGCGGCTGGGAGACCTGCATCTCGTAACCTGCACGGCGCATGTTCTCAAGAAGGATGGCGATGTGGAGTTCTCCACGACCTGAAACCTTGAAGGAATCAGTTGAATTGAAATCAACCTTAAGACCGACGTTTACCTGGAGCTCACGCTCAAGGTATTCGCGAAGCTGGCGGCTGGTGACGTACTTCCCTTCCTTTCCTGCAAACGGGGAGTTGTTCACGAGGAGGTTCACGCTGATGGTTGGCTCATCAATGGCAATCGCTGGCATTGGCTCCACCGATGGGTCAGTCGTAACAGTCTCTCCGATGTAGATCTCTGGAAGACCTGCGATGAGGGCGATGTCGCCTGCCTCTGCAACCGCTGCATCGACGCGCTCAAGACCCTTGAAAGTGAATACCTTGGTGAGCTTGCCGGTGCGAGTCGTGCCATCAGGGTTCTTCTCGATGACGTTGTCTCCTGGGTGTACGGAACCTTCGTAGATACGGGCGATGGCGAGGCGGCCGAGGAAGTTGTCGTAGCCGAGGTTAAAGGCCTGAAGCTTAAGTGGCTTATTCACCGCGTCAGGAGTGGATGCTGGTGGTACGTGCTCGAGCACCACATCAAGGAGCTGCGTGAGGTCCCGTGCTGCTCCACCATTGCTTGGCATGTCCTCGAGCTTCCGAGCTGCAACGCCGTCGCGACCGATAGCGTAGACCACTGGGAAGTTGGACTGCTCCTCGTTAGCACCGAGCTCAAAGAAGAGCTCGAGTACCTGCTCCTCTGCACGCGCTGGGTCTGCAGCAGGCTTATCAATCTTGTTGAGAACGACGATAGGCTTCAAACCAAGCTCAAGGGACTTCTTAAGTACGAAACGAGTCTGGGGCATCGGGCCTTCCTGGGCGTCGACGATAAGGAGCACTGAGTCAATCGAGCGAAGCACGCGCTCCACCTCTGAACCGAAGTCGGCGTGTCCTGGGGTGTCGACGATGTTGATCTTCGTACCCTTGTACTCCACCGAGGCGTTCTTGGAGTAGATGGTGATGCCACGCTCCTTCTCAAGCGTGTTGGAGTCCATCGAGGCTGCCGTGTCTGCTACGGCTCCAGTCTGACGCAGCAAGGCGTCAGTCAAGGTAGTCTTGCCGTGGTCCACGTGAGCAATGATGGCGATGTTCCTGATTTCCATAGAAAATCGGCCTCGCGGCCGTTACTTCCCTACCATACCGTATATATATGGTGCGTCAACGGTATACTCTTCCTATGACAGACCTCAGGGCCCTCATCGCCTCGAAGGAGCCGAAGGTCGGGCACGTCCGATTCATCGCCGTAGACGGACACGGTGGCTCCGGGAAGTCGACGTTCGCAAGCCTGCTTGCCGAGAAATTGGGTGCGCAAATCATCCATCAGGACGATTTTGCGAGCTGGGACAATCCATTTGATTGGTGGCCGCTCGTTATTGAACGCGTGTTCGAACCAATCAGGAACGGAGCCACGACGCTCAACTATCCTCGTACGCAGTGGTGGGACAATAACGTTCCTGGACCAGTCGTTGACCAGCCCGTAACCGACGTCATGATTCTCGAAGGAGTGGGTTCCTCACGCACGGAGTTCAAAGACTATATAAGCCTCTCTATCTTCGTAGATACACCGAGAGACCTGTGTCTTGAGCGCGGTATCGAACGCGACAAGAGTACCGGTAAGCCAGTCGAAGAAATAACGACGTTGTGGAAAGGATGGATAGAGAGCGAAGAACAATATATGGAGCGCGATACCCCCAAGGCACACGCTGACCTTGTAATTGACGGCACGAAACCATTTGAGGAACAGGTGCAATTCTAAGGAATCAGTTCGTTGAGAAGCGGGAATTCCTTGTACGGCTGGTTGTACGTAGTGGAACCCATGTGCCCCTCCCCGCTCATGACAATCTGTTTTCCTCCGAGGTGTTCGACCATAATCGCTCCTTCTTTGTCGTTGCATCCCCAGGGGTCGTTATCGGAGTTTATGAATACAAATTCCTTCGCCTTTCCTTTAATTGCTTCCCAGTTTGGCTCCTCAGTGTTCTTCGGAGTCTCGGGAGTTGCACGAAGCACCTTCGCGTACCCGGACACAAGAATTGCTTTTTTAATTGGCGTCGTAAGGTGTTCTAGGATACTGAGAATTAACTGTGAACCAGCAGAATGCCCCACGAGCACCGTCTCCTCGGTGAACGTTCCCTGCTCGAGCACGAAACCAAGCCAGTCTTTCAGGTTTGGTGTTTCGTCGTTTGGAAGCTGCGGAAGCCAGACATCGTAGCCCTTCGCTTCTAATTTTTCCTTAAGATACGGAAACCAAAACTCCGTGTTCTTTGTCCCCGTGCCATGCAGGATGATGGCGTTTTGCATACCTACTTCAACTCCCCCGTAAGGAAACCTCCTGCCTGTATCTCCCAGAGCTTCTTGTAGAGACCTCCTTCGTGCGCGACGAGGTCATCGTGCGTACCGCTCGTCACTACCTTGCCGTCTTCTATCACGATGATGCGGTCCATCTTCATGACTGTTGAGAGGCGGTGTGCAATCGCAATAACCGTCTTGCCCTCCATGAGCTTAGTGAGCGCATCCTGGATGAGTGCTTCTGATTCAGAGTCCAGAGACGACGTTGCCTCATCGAGCACGAGAATCGGCGCGTCCTTGAGGATGGCGCGCGCAATGGCGATGCGCTGGCGCTCACCTCCCGAGAGTTTGATACCGCGCTCACCCACATAGGTTTTGAACCCTTCCGGTGCCTTGGCGATAAAGTCCATGCAGTGCGCCTTCTCAGCGGCAGCAATGACCTCTTCATCCGTAGCGTCCTTGCGGCCGTAGCGGATGTTCTCCATAAGCGTGCGATGGAAGAGAATTGGTTCCTGCGGCACGAACGCAACCGCTTCGCGAAGGCTTCGCTGTGTCACCTTCCTAATATCCTGGCCATCGATGGTGAGTTCTCCGCCATTGATGTCATGGAAGCGAAGCAGGAGCTTCGTGATGGTCGTCTTCCCTGCGCCTGAAGGCCCCACAAGCGCAACCTTTTCCTGTCCCGTAATGGCGAGGTCGAAGTCCGTCAGCACCGCGCGATTCTCGTGGAAACGAAACTCAACCTTGTTGAAGGCGATGGCGCCGTCGGAGACCTTGAGCGTAGCGGCGTTCGGCGCATCCTTAATCTCATGAGGCTCGAGCATGATTTCCACCATCTCAGTCGCGTCGGCAAAGGAGGCATAGAGGCGGCGCAGTGCCTGGCCAAGATCCCACAGACGATCGATGGCGAGGATGACGTAGGACTGCACGAGGATGAAATCTCCCACCGTCGCCTGTCCTTGCGCCCACAGATAGATAAGACCGAAGAAGAGAAGGAACTCAATGAGAATCATGAGGAGGCCCTGCACCATGTTGATGGCCTCATCAATCATCCAGCTCTTGAAACGTAAGTTCGAAAGCTGCTGCGACACCTTCGCGAAGAGACCGCGCTCATGGTCCTCGCTCGCAAAGGTTTTGATGGTGACATCGTTAGCGACCGCATCCGAGAGCACTCCCACGACTTCGGAATCCTTCTCGGCGACCGCAACGTTGTACTTCATCTTCCACGCGACGACGCCGAACTGCACGACGAGGAAAATAACTACCCAGCCAAGGAACAAGGAGCCGAGTATCCAGTGGCGCGAGAAGAGTACGATACCCGCACCCGTAATGGTCACAATGATCGGGATGAAATCGTAGAGCATCCGGTCTGCGAAGTCTTCAAATGAGTTTTGAATCTTTACGACTCGGCGTACCAACGTACCGGTGAAGTTGTTAGCAAAGAAACGGTAAGAGTGATCTATCAGGTAGGAGAATGCGGTGTTACCAAGGTCTCGCATAATCCTTGGCTGGAAGAAGGTGTTCGCCACACTACCTCCTCGTCGTACCGTGAAGCGCAGCAGCATCACCGCAACAGCGGTGTAGAGAATGGCCTGCATAGCACTTGCAGCAAGCGCGTTAGGTTCAGGATTTGCCGCAGCCGTATCAATGAGCTGCTTATAGATGAGTGGAACAATCGTGCTGAAGACGAAAGCACCGGCGGTCAGCACGACGCCAATCGTGACGGTTACCGGGTAGCGTCTCGCATGTGCGAAATACACCCCGAGCACCTCTTTTACTCTGAAATTGCGCTTCTTTTTCATGAAGCCCTAACTATACCACCGCTATTTAAGGTACCGATTCACGTTTGCCACGTGTGCACGGTAGTTGGTGGAGCAGTGAATCTCTCCGTCGTAATCGTGCAGGTAGTAGAGGCAGGAGGTGGAGGAAGGACGAATCGCAGCCGCAATTGATTCGAGGCTTGGGTTTGCAATCGGATATGGAGGGAGTCCAGCACGGAAATACGTATTGTACGGAGACTCAAGATACTTATCTTCTGATTGAGGAGTCGGCCACCAGGCGCCCTTCTCTCCCCGTATGTACTGGAGCGTCGCGTCGATGCCAAGCGGCATATTCTCCTCAAGCCGGTTCCGGATGATGCCGGCAATGAGCTCCTGATCGTCTCTGCCGTTTGATTCCCGTTCTATTAAGGACGCGATAACAAGCGCCTCCTGCCAGTTGATACCGGAAGCTACGGCCTCTTCCCGGAGCAGCTTCGTCTCGTGCATAAAACGCTCCTTGAGACGCGCGGCAACTTCTGCGGTGCTTTGGTCAGTCGGGATGAGGTAGATGTCCGGGAAGTACACTCCTTCCTTTTCGTTCTCGGGCGTTTCGGTGTCGACCGTAACCCAGCGCTCACGTTCCTCTTCAGTCCATCCGAGTGTCTTCACGAGAAGCTCTGCAATCTGCTCCTTGCGATACCCTTCCGGAATACGCACCCATGCAAGCTTCGGTGGGCCCGAAAGAATCTTCGCGACGGTCCACGCATCCATAGCGGTAGAGAGCTCGTACCCTCCTGGGTACGTTTCTATGGTGCCGGCCATGCCCGTGTAGGCAATGCTGAATCCGAAGGTGTTACGGATGAGCCCGCGCGACGCGAGTGCCTCCGACACTTCTGCGAGCGAGTCATCAGGCTCAATGAGAAACTCCTCAAACCCTATCGACTTCCCGCCCGGACCGAAGAGTCCTGCGTAGGCAAGCGAGAGAAGCACGATAGCGAGCACTGTCCCGCCAATCCATGTGAAGAGTGTGCGCCGCATTCCCTCTCAGTATACCGGAGGTAGTCCGGTATAGGACACTACTGCACGCCCCCGACGGCAGTGAACTTCACGTTGGTAGGGACGACAAAGCGATGTGCCTCCACAGTCCAGGGAGCGCAGTGGTAATCAACGGCAGCAGAGGCATCCATGCCACCCTGTGTGGTCGTCTCTCCCGTAGTGCTTACCTGCATCTTCATGCCCTGCGGCAAAAGGTTGCTCCAGGTGTAGACATACCCGTCAGTTGAAATCATGTATGACTCCACAATCTTTCCTCCGAGTGCTGCGACTACGGTGGTGAAGTCTCCGCGCATCTTGCCGTCAGCTACATACACGGTTCCCGAGGATGCGGTGTTCTCGTTTGCCTCTGTCGGTTTCATCTCAACCGTACATTTATAGGAGCCCGCGCGCTTCATGAGCTCGGCGAGTGTGCCGGAGCCTTCTGCCGTCTCCTCACTACTTGCCGACATGCCATCAATTGGAGCCTCGGCCTTGTTGGTCGAAACGTACCAAATGCCGCCACCTACTACGACAATCGCTATCACCACTCCAATCAACGTTTTAATTTCCATGCGCGTTCGTTTAGTCCTGTATAGCCAGAGTATAGCTTCATGCGTCTTCCACGAGTCACCCGGTATGTTCATAAGCCAGGAGAGCGCAGCGCGTTGAAAACGCTACCTTTCCGAGGTAAACTGCCCTTCATGAATGCACTTCTCACCGGCATACGCCGGTTCTTTTCAAGCCTTGGAAACGGTCTTCGGGCGCTGTGGAGGCGCTTTAGGCAGTTGCGCCCTCGTACCCAACTCATCATTGGCGCACTCGTCGTTATCGCGCTCATTGCGCTCATGCTCCTTACCGGAGGAGGCACGAAGGAAGATACCGCTGGCTATCAGCGAACCGTCACCCTCGCCTCTGTCTCTTCCCTTTCAGGCGGCGGAAGCTCAGGAAACGTTATCGGTACGGTTCGCTCCATAACCGAAGCAGAACTCCTTGCGCAGACCGGCGGAACGGTGCGACGCGTGAATACTTCAGTTGGTTCTTCGGTTGGTGCAGGCGCAGTCCTGGCTGAACTTGAAAACGCAAGTGAGCGGGCAGCAGTATTGCAGGCTGAAGGCTCCTACGATGCTGCGGTTGCAGCAAACGTCACCACCGGGCGCGACGTCACCACCGACATCAGGACCTCCTACAACAGTTCTTTCAGTGAACTGGAGACGACGCTTCAGACTGATATCGATACCTTCTTCGGTTCCCCAACCGCAGCCGGTCCGAACCTTGTGATAAACGCAGACGGTGACCAGGAACAGCGCCTCTCAGGAACCCGCCGTGATATCAGCGATCTCATGAACGCATGGCGTCGTGGCCTTCCTGAAAGCAGCAGCAAGGACCCGAATCTCCTTCTCCAGGAAATGGAAACGAATATCGTGACATTCTCGACCTTCCTCACCGACCTTGCAGATGCCGCTAATGCACGCGATTCAGGCGCAAGTGCCGCACAGCTTGCAAGCCTTGCGACTGCCCGTGCTACGGTCGCGAGCCTTTCCTCTGAAATAGCTTCACTACGCAATGACTTTGAAGCGCAGAAAGCTGGCGCTGCCTCAGGTGCACCGACCGCAAACGAGGCAAGCGTGAAGCAGGCTCTTGGTTCCTTGCGCCTTGCTCAGGCGGCACTTGAGAAGACGGTCGTGCGTGCTCCGATTGGAGGCACCGTGAACTTCCTTCCTATACGCGTTGGTGATTACGTCACCGCCTTCACCCACGTTGCTACCGTCGCACAGAACGGCGCGCTTGA
Source organism: Minisyncoccota bacterium (assembly GCA_018062165.1). Classification (GTDB taxonomy): domain Bacteria; phylum Patescibacteriota; class Minisyncoccia; order Phycocordibacterales; family Phycocordibacteraceae; genus C7867-001. The sequence continues at coordinate 3,521 of JAGOSU010000007.1, read as the reverse complement.
GATTGTTGCGTACGTCTCAGAGGACGAGCGCGCTGCGCTTGCGGTGGGAGACCGTGTGATGGTTGAGGATACGCTCTCCGGCGTTGTGACCTCTATCGCTCCTGCGCTCGACCCCGTCACCAAGCAGATTGAAATCCATGTCGCCGTTGAAGGCGCTGACACGCTCGTGAACGGCCAGTCAGTACGCATCGCGGTTCCAGCTCCGGTTAGTGCCACTCAAACCGGTAGCGTCATCCTCCTTCCCCTTTCTGCGGTGAAGCTGTATGCCGATAGCCGCGTCGTCTTCACCGTCGGAGAAGACGGAAGGCTGGTTGCTCGCGCAGTTGAAATAGGAGAAGTGCGCGGCGACCGCATCGAAGTGCTCTCAGGACTCACGCTCGACCTGCGCATCGTCACTGACGCACGTGGACTCGCTGAAGGACAGAAGGTAAAGCTCTCAAACGGCTCGTAACCCATGACGAAATTCTGGACCTTTTTCATAGATCGTCATCACTTCACGATTCTCCTTACTATCGTTCTCATCCTCGCAGGCTTTACTGCGGTGCTTGCGATACCGAAGGAGTCATCGCCTGAAATACAGGTGCCGCTTGGCATCGTCACGACCGTCCTTCCGGGTGCCTCTGCCGAGGACATCGAGCAGCTCATCACCGACAAGGTGGAAGACCGCGTACTCTCCCTTGAGCGCGTCTCGAAGGTGACGTCTTCCTCTGGTGCAGGTGTCTCAAGCGTCTCGGTAGAGTTTGAGGCCAACGCTGATATCGACCGCTCTATCCAGCTCCTTAAGGATGAAATCGATAAGGTGCGCCCTGAGCTCCCAGAAGAGGCAGAAGACCCTATCGTCTCTGACGTTAACTTTGCTGACCAACCAATTATCATCGCTTCCATCGCAGGGAATCTTGCTCCAGGAGAATTGACCGCACTTGGTGAGACGGTGAAGGACGAGCTTGAGCGTGTTCCGGGCGTCTCAAGCGTTTCCCTTTCAGGAGTACGCGAGCGCCAGGTGCAGGTCATCGTGCGCCAGGAGAAACTCTTGCAGTACGGCCTCTCGCTCTCAGACGTCACGGGTGCACTCAGGCTCTCTGGTGCAGCCTCCCCTGCCGGCACGATTACGATTGACCATGTGAAGTACTCGGTCCGCTTTGAAGCAGGACTTGAGAGCACTGAGGAGGTCGGTAACGTCGCGATTGCAGGCCCCGGAGGGAACGCCATCCACATCCGGGACGTGGCAGATGTCGTCGACAGCGTTGCAGACCCCGTAACCTTCTCTCGCGTCTCGCTTGAAAGCGCACCTTCTTCTCCAGCACTTACCCTTTCCGTGTTCAAGAGTCGCGGCGGCAACATTCTCCAGACGGGAACTGAGGTCAAAGAGACGCTTGCGGAACTTTCGAAGACAACCCTTGCCGGCACCGAGACGGTGATTACCTTTGATGCGGCTGACGATATTTCCCATGACCTCACCGAACTCTCCCGTGTGGGCCTTGAGACAGTGTTCTTGGTGATGCTCATGCTCTTTGCCACGCTTGGCTGGAGGGAGTCGCTTGCTGCCGCCCTTTCCATACCACTCTCCTTCCTTATTGCGTTCATTGGCATCTACGCGTCCGGCAACACCATTAACTTCATTTCGCTCTTCGCGCTCATACTCGCCATCGGTATTCTGGTGGACTCGGGCATCGTGATTGTGGAGGCCATCCACACGCGCCTTGGAAAGCTGGGTGATAAACGAGCCGCAGCCCTCGCTGCGATTAAGGAGTACGCCTGGCCTCTTATTGCCGGCACCTTCACCACCGTCGTGGTGTTCGTTCCCCTCTTCTTCCTCTCGGGCATCGTGGGTAAGTTCGTCGCCTCCATTCCTTTCACACTTATCTTCGTGCTCCTGGCTTCCATCTTCGTGGCGCTCGGTCTCGTGCCGCTCTTTACGATGTACATCATCAAGCCGGAGCGCTCAAAGATAGAGCTCATCCAGGAGCGCTACAACGAGAAGGCGCAGCACTGGTATAAGTCATTCCTTCGCAGTGTTCTTGGAAATCGCAAGAAGGAGAACCGCTTCCTTCAGGGCATGCTCGCGCTCTTCGTGATTTCGCTCATGCTCCCTATTGCAGGACTGGTGAAGGTGGAATTCTTCCCTGCTGAAGATATGGACCTCGCCATCATTGAGATAGAGACCCCACCAGGCACCCCACTTGCCGAAACGGACCTTGTGGTGCGCGAAGTGGAGGAATACCTCTATGGAGATGAGCGCATTGAATCCTTCGTCACTGAAACGGGTGCGGGAAGCTCCTTCACGAGCGGCTTTGCGTCCGGTGGTGGTAACGAGAACATCGCAAACGTAACGCTCAACCTCCAGTCAGAGCGAAAGGATACAAGTGCTGAGATTGTTGCTGACTACCGCGAGAAACTCGCTGAAATCACCTCTGGACGCGTGACGGTGTCTGAGCTTGAGGGTGGTCCTCCATCAGGTGCACCGCTTCTGGTTACCTTCTCTGGAGACGACCTTGGCAACCTTACGCTTGCTGCAGACCGTGCAGCACGCATGCTCTCGGACATTCCCGGAGCCATCAACGTCACTGCTTCAACGCGCGGAGACGTACCGGAGTTTGTAGTGCGCCTTGATAGCGCTAAGGCAGTGGAGCTTGGTGTCTCCCCTGCAAGCGTGGGCGCAACACTTCGCGGAGCACTCTTTGGCAGCGAAGCGACGACCATCCGCACCGGAAGCGAGGACATTGAAATCCGCACGAAGCTCAACCTCAACCCTACCTACACCGACCCAAGCGAAGCCACGCGCGCCTCAATCGATGCCGTGCGCGGACTCTCCATACAAGGAACCAAAGGACCCGTGCCGCTCTCCTCTATTGCAACTGTTTCCTTTGAGCCAGCCGTTACCATCATCCAACACGAAGCCGGAGAGCGCATTGCGCAGGTTTCCGGAGAAGTCGCAGCCGGCGGCAACGCAGTGGAGATTACGAGCCAGTTCACCAACGCCCTCGCCGCTCAAGAGCTCCCAGCTGGTGTCACGCTCAACGTTGGTGGAGAGAGCGAGGACGTCAACCAATCCTTTGCAGAAATGGGCCTCGCCCTTTTGGCAGGGCTTGCGTTCATGCTCGCCATCCTCGTGCTTGAGTTCAACTCCTTCCGCCACTCCTTCTACCTGCTTGCTATCATCCCGCTCTCACTCATCGGTGTGTTCTTCGGCCTCATGATTACGCGCCAGGCACTCTCCTTCACCTCCATGCTCGGTGTGATCGCGCTCGCCGGTGTCATCATCAACCACGCCATTATTCTCATGGATTCTATTTCCCGCATTGGGCGTGAGAATCCAAATCAGACCTTGATTGATGTGGTGGTGGAGGCAGCGGCCTCTCGCTTCCGCCCGATTGTGCTCACCACCATCGTGACGGTTGTCGGTATGATCCCGCTCTCCTTCGCTTCAGCGCTGTGGGGTCCGCTCGCCTTCGCTATCATGTTCGGTCTTACCTTCTCGATGGCGCTCACCCTCCTTCTCATTCCGGTGCTCTACCATCGCT
>JAGOSU010000046.1 GCA_018062165.1 Minisyncoccota bacterium | reverse complement strand
CCTCAAGCGCCTTCACCGCGTCGCCTGCGGCGATGTTGTTCTGGTGGTAAAGCTCGTCAGTGCAGTCTCCTGCGGCCCACACGCCCTCAATAGGGGTGCGCTGGTTGCGAGGGTCTGCGGTGACGCGCTTGAACTTATCCATAGGAAGGAAGCCATCAGCGAAGTCAGTGTTTGGAATCACGCCAATCTCAACGAAGACACCAGTGACCGGAAGGGTGGTCTTCTCCTTTGTGACAGCGTCTTCAACCACCACACCTGAGACGAACTTATCGCCCAAGATCTCTACCGGCTGCGAGTTAGGCATACCCTTCATGTTTGGGTGTGCGAGCACCTTGTTCACCGTGATGGCATCAGCACCATACTCAGCACTGCGGTGGAGCAAGGTAACCGTCTTCGCATACGCAAGGAGCTGGGCTGCAGTCTCAAAGCCTGCATTGCCTCCACCAACTACCACGACATCCTGACCGGAGAAGAGAGGGCCATCGCAGGAAGCACAGTACACAACGCCCTTGTTCTCAAACTGTGCTGCGCCAGGAATATCGAGTTTGCGGCGGCCTGCACCGGAAGCGACGAGAACTGCACGGGCGGTGTATTCCTTCTCGCCTGCAGTAACTGAAAAGCCCTCACCTGATTTTCCAATCTTAGTAACGCGCACTCCTTCGATTACCTCAACGAACTCTCCCTTATACGCAAAGAGGTGTTCCTTAAGTGCCTTTGCGAGTTCACTTCCCGGAATCTTGATAGTGCCAATCCAGTTCTCAACACCCTCAGAGACGGTCGACTGTCCGCCGAACTCTTCAGTAATAAGGATGGTTTTTAATTGTTTGCGAGCGGCGTAGACACCGGCAGCAACGCCCGCTGGTCCACCGCCGATAATGATGAGGTCATGCATAGTCGAGAGAGTATAGCAGAAACCCCGCTTACGCGGGGCTCTGGATAACCTTATTTCTTATTCCTTCGAAGGAAGGAAGGGATAACACCGAAGCCGTTGTCGTCTTCCTCCACGACAGGAGTAATTGTCTTCTCCTCGCGCTTCTGAGGCTGGGCGGTAACGACAGGCTCCTCCTTTTTCTTAGGAGCTTCCTCCACGTCGTCCTCACGCTTCAGCACATCGTTGTAGATCTTTCCACGAGTGTCAGTCTGCTCCTTAGGCGTAAGGGAGAAGAGAGAGCGCTCGCCCATAGTCGTCTCGCCAGAACCCTCTGGGAAGCCCGTAGCGATGACGATGATGCGAATCTGACCCTTCTTGAGCTTCTCGTCGCGCATGATACCGAAGATGACCTTGGCGGTCTTGTCGACAGACTCGGAGACGACCTTTGCTGCCTCCTGCACTTCGAGAATACCGAGGTCTTCGTTTCCTGCGACCACAAAGAGCACGCCCTTGGCTCCTGCGATGGAGACATCGAGGAGTGGGGAATTGACTGCCTGGGTTGCCGCATCCTTGGCACGGTTGTCGCCTTCAGAGATACCAATACCCATGAGGGCTGGGCCTGCGCCTTCCATGATGGCCTTGATGTCGTTGAAGTCAGTGTTGATTTCTCCGGGAGTGACAATGATGTCAGAGACACCTTCCACTGCCTGGCGAAGAATCTCGTCGCAGAGTGCAAACGCGCTCTTGGCTGAGGTGTTCGGTTCAACAATAGCGAGGAGCTTGTCGTTAGGAATGATGATGAACGCGTCTACCTCCTTCTTGAGTTCAGCAAGACCACGATCAGCAATATCTTTGCGCTGTGCACCCTCAAACGAGAACGGGCGGGTAACAACTGCCACGGTAAGTGCACCCATCTCCTTGGCAATCTTTGCAATCACGGCAGACGCGCCGGTTCCCGTACCACCACCCATACCACAGGTGATGAACACCATGTCGGAGCCCTGGAGGCCTTCCTGGATTTCTTGACGGGTCTCTTCTGCTGCGCGACGTCCGAGATCGGGGTTCATGCCGGCACCAAGACCACGAGTGAGGTTCTTGCCGATGTGAATCTTGCGCTTGGCGAGGGAGCGGTGAAGGTCTTGCGCATCCGTGTTGATGGCGATGAACTCAACTCCCTTCACTTTGGAGTTGATCATGTGGTTCACGGCGTTTAAGCCCGAACCTCCCACACCCACCACCCGTATCCGGGCAAAGGTCTCGATTTCAGGCACGATGCGCTTAGACATATGAATAGAGTAAGACTGCTAACAACCTAGCCCCCGCTAGACTGGCGGTAATCATAGCAGGGTATGACGGCTTGCAAAGATTGACGTCTTGTCAATATCGTATCGTAGTTTTAAGGGAGGAACTGACGGAAAAAACGCGTGAAGGAGGTCTTCATGCCCGCAAACGAGGCTTTGCCACCACCTGAGCCTCCGCTCATCTCTCCCGTGAGGCCCCAAAGCGCAAGTCCGTAGGCAACCGCCCATGTTGCGTCCTTAATCTTAGCGTCTGGAGCAACGCGGATGTCGGCAATGCGCGAAGGAAGCGAGAGTGAACCTTTTGCGATGTCGCTTATGGAACCCTGACCAGCGCCTCCACCGGAAAGGATGATACCGGCAGGAAGTGCACCGCGTTTGCCGATAGCTTTGAGATGCTTGTCGATTAAATCAAACATGCCCTTGAAGCGTGCGCCCATGATGTCATCAACGCGCTTGCGCGGATACATCGCACCCGAGAGTCGTCCGAGCTTAATACGCTCCGCGTCCTCCAAGGAGACCTTGAACCCAAGTGCGAGGTCGTCCGTAATGCTGCTTGAGCCTGAGGGGAAGACCTTAAGCGAAATAGGAACGCCCTCGTCGTACACCACAATGGAAACAGTCTCTGCACCAATGTTAGCCAATACACAGCCTTTCATCTTTTGGTCTTTAGCCAAGGTCACATAGGAGCCAGCAAGCGGGGAAGCCATGCAATCAATCACTTCCACGTCCGCATTCTCAACAGCGTTGGTGAGCGCGTCAGCATGACTCTCAAGGCAGGTAATAAACAGGAAGTCACCCTCAAGCCGAGTGCCTTTCATACCAAGCGGTTCGCCCAAACTCTTTACTCCATCAACGCTCCAGCCAAGAGGAATCTCGTGAAGTATGCGGCGGTTTAAAAATGCAGCGGAGGCAGCCTGGCGTGCAGATTCCTGTGCTTTTTCGATGTCGAGTTCAGTTATCTCTGCGTCTGCGCGCGAAATGATGGCAGTACCAGTGCCGCGCGTTTCATCAAGTGAAATCCCGCCGATGGCGAGGAAGCCGCTCTTAATAGGAAGGCGAGCTACCTGCTCTGCCTGACGCTTAGCGCGCCGTATGCTCTCGGCAACATCGTCTACATCAACGACGTACCCATGCCGCATGCCTGCGGTCTCACTAATACCGGTGCCGATGATGCGGAGTCCTGGGCCCTGGCTATCGCGTACCTCCTCGACGACTACCACCTTTACTTGGTGACTTCCGATGTCGATTCCCGTTGCGATTCTTCGTGCCATTGTGTAGAGATACGAACCGGGCAAGCAGTGCCCGCTCTCGTTTCTCCATTGTAGGGCCATGAGGCATTCCCTTCAAATGCAGGAGTGCGTGGATAAACAAGAATGCGACGAACTGAGGGTACGAAAGGTCGTACTCAGGCGCCTGCTTCTTCGCCTCTTGAAGGCAGATAATGACCTCACCGCTCTTGGTATCAGAGGCATACGAGAGCACGTTTGGAACGTAGCTCTTCTTTCTGAGGCTTCGGTTAAGACGCTTCGCCTCAGTGGGTCCTACAAAGGCAAGAGACACTTCCCACGAAGGCAGAATAGCCTTGGCTATGCGCGCGTAAGGAACTACAGGGAGTTTTGCACGGGTGAGGTTCCGGATACCGAGGGCGCTCATTGTATTGATTTACGGTCTGCGACGTAATCGAAGCGACCGCACTCGCACGGATACTTGCCGCACTTTGGGCATCCCTTGCTGTAGCGGGCGACGAACGCCTCGTCGAGGGAGGGGGCACCATCTAGTGCGTTGAAGAGACCAAGGAGCCATGCAAACACATCCGCAAGCTCAAGCAGGAGTTCGTGCTTGAGTGCTGCTGTTTCTGCCGCATTCTCCGCGCCTTTCATCTTGCGCACGGTTGAATTGGCTTCAAGCGTTTCGGTGGCGACGCGCGTACGTACGAAGTCGAGACCGCGCGCCCGATTGCTTGGACCATACACCTCATTGAAGTAACGCTGCCAATCGGAAAGTGTCCAGGCAGCAATTTTAGTTCGAATTTCGTGAGGAAGGGGTGCACGCGCAGGCTTCGTTGCCGCCTTGTCGGTGCCACAGATACACGGCTTCTGTCCGCAGTAGCAGCAAGCGCCATCGGGAGTTGCTTCGGTGTAGCAGTAGTATTTTTCAATAACCGCGTCGATGAGGGAGGCGGGGTTCTCGCCCATGCCCTGGAGCACGTTGAAAATCCGCATCAGGATTTTTGCGCCTAAACGCGGCAACACCTCCGTGTTCTCGATGCGAATCGTATCTAAGAGTTCGCCACCACCGTCTGCTAGGTGGCTTGTGCGATCAAGCAGGCTCGGAAACTGTCGGTCATTGCGGCGGAAGGTAAGACCGAAGGCGAAGGTGGTGACTTCGGGTAAGCTTGCGCCCGGCATGAGCTCTCGGTATTCGGCAGCGATTTCTTCGTGGGACGATTCGTCTCGTGTAGTGGCTGACATGCGTCAATTGTACGGGCAAAAGAAAACAGCGCCAGAAGGCGCTGTTGGCATTACTTGCGGCGACCGCGAGCGAGAGCTGCTGGGTCAATCTTGCCGAGCTTCACATCCTCGTTGTACTTGGAGCGGCGGGCACTCTTTACCATAGCGCGAGCGTGGTCGACGTTCTTGGACTTCTGGCGGGCGTAGTAGCGGCGCTTGCGAAGGGCACGGACAAGACCCAGGGTCTGGGCCCGGCGGGAGAAACGGCGGATAAGCGACGCAGAACTCTCGTTCTTGCTGCGCTTCACCTCTACGCGTATTGCATCCATAGTGAGTCGAAATCTACCACGTGCCCCCTAAACGGGCAACTAGGCCACGGCACGAAGCCTGTCCACCAAGGTATCAAACGGAATGAAGGTCTCCGTGTGGGTAGCACGCTCACGAAGAATCACGGAGCGTTCAAGGGCTTCCTTGCGACCCATGATAATGAGGTAGCGAGGGTTAGAAATCTCAGCGAGGCGCATCTGCTCAGTGAGGGACTCAACACCAATGGACTGCATCATGGGGATGCGGGCACGCCGCAGATGATCTGCCATCTTCATGCTCTCGCGCTTAGCTTCGTCTCCGATGTGCACGAACACAAAGCGAGGATTCCCACGCTCCTTG
>JAGOSU010000045.1 GCA_018062165.1 Minisyncoccota bacterium | reverse complement strand
CTTCTTTTTCAATCCATCTCGCGTACGTGCGCAGATACACGAATTCGCCGAGCGGATTGCCTGCAAAATATTTCTTACTCTCCTCGCTTAGTGCACGCACGCGTTCCGGAACGAGACCGAACTCCTGCCGGCTCTCTGTGCGCTCGGCGCGGTAGAGGATGTATGCTTTGGCAGTTGCTGGGTACTGCCGCATCAAAACTTGTTCAACCACGTCTTGTACGTGCTCGACGCTCGGTATCGGAAGCGTGATGAGCTGGAGGACCTCTTCAGCGAGTTCTGCCGCTATGCTCGCGCCTATCTCGCCGGTTGCATTGCCTGCCTTAGCAATAGCGACAACGATTTTCTCCTTTTCAAACGGAACACGCGATCCATTTCGCTTTACGATTTCCCCAGGGAGGTGAGCGGTAGCATGTTTCATAGGCAAAGCGTGTTATATTGATAGTTATCTATTAGTTTTTAGTATATCAATAGATACTCGTCTATGAATCAAAAACCGTTGGGGAAAACTAATGTAAAAACAGGAAAAGCAAAGAAACCCCGCACCTACGCCAGGCCATCGTGGGTTCCGAAAGGAGTTGTCGATGAAGAGGAGCTTTGCCCAGACTGCTTTAAGGTCGTTGGCTCAAAGAGCCGGTATAGCCTTGTGTGCACTCTCGGCAAGAACCAGAAGGGCCTTACTGTTGGAGGGCTAACGAAAACACTCAAACTCACCCAACCGACTATTACTCATCATCTAAACACCCTTCGTTCAGTCAATGCGGTCTCCTTTGAAGACAAAGGACGAGAGCGCGTATATCGATTGAATCGCGACGCCCACTGTTTCGAGGAGTGTAAGATTCCTTTCTAGTCTATGCTTCAACTCTTCGGGTACACCTGGTCCTACTTCGTTCAAGTCGCAGGCATCTTCGTTGCTTTTATATTCGCCGCGCTCTTTATTTATCTTGCTTTGCGTCATTTGCGCTGGCGCTGGATGCGCGTCGCGCTTGTCATCGTCTTCATTGCTGCTTCGGTCGTATTCTATGTGCCAAACGGTTTGCCACGCGCGTTCGAGTATCCGCTAGGACTTACCACGTACGGACCCGCGGAAGGACCCGTATTACCGTTTGGAAACGTGTGGAGCCTGTTTACTCATTTCGACAAACTTGAACGCGTTCCTGATATCGCAAGAGATCCGAATGAGGTTCCTCTTCCGATTGACCGAACGGAGTCGGCAGTTGTGAAGGTGGCACTTGAAACTAAGGAGGTTGTCGCAGAAATGGCACCTGGAGTGTTCGTCAATTACTGGACCTTTGATGGGAAGATCCCCGGACCTTTCATTCGAGTGCGTGAAGGAGATACGGTTGAGCTCACGCTCCACAACAATGAGACGAGCCTTCATCATCACAACATCGACCTTCATGCGGTGACGGGTCCTGGTGGTGGCGCGGTTTCAACAATGGTTGCTCCCGGAGAAACAGCAACTGTGACCTTCAAAGCACTTCATCCTGGGGTATTCGTCTATCATTGTGCGACGCCGAACGTTGCCAATCACATGACGCACGGAATGTATGGCCTCATTCTCGTCGAACCAAAGGAGGGACTTGCGAAAGTTGACCATGAATACTATGTCATGCAAGGTGAATACTATTCAGTAGGAGGGACAGGACGCAAAGGACTGCAACTCTTTGACGCTCAAGCGATGCTCGACGGTAATCCTTCCTACATCACATTCAACGGACGTGTAGGAGGATTGGCTGATCACATGCAAGCAAAAACGGGAGAAACAGCCCGTGTGTACTTCGGAAACGGGGGAGTGAACCTCGTCTCATCCTTCCATGTTATTGGAGAAGTGTTCGACAAAGTCTTCCCCGAAGCCTCACTTTCTGCGACTCCTCATGAAGATGTACAAACGACCATCGTACCGGCAGGAGGAGCTACTGTCGTTGAATTCGACCTTCAGGTTCCTGGCAATTATGTCTTTGTAGACCATGCGCTTGCTCGCATGGAGAAAGGGGCATGGGGTGTTCTTAAGGTCACAGGGGAGGAGAATAAAGAAATATACGACGGGGTGATAATGCCTGGGCACGGACACTAATAAAACCCTTGCCCTGCCTCCGACCACACAGCCAGCAATCAGCCAATTTTCGCTCCGCCCTTGTCTTGCAGACCAAGCGAACTCAACAAAGTCGCAAGCTCAGCCCCCTCAATCTTCCGCCACGCACCTTTCTTAAGTTTTCCCAGCGTAACGTTCATGATGGCGGTGCGCTCCAGGTCGCGCACTTCATTGTGCATCGCAACCACCATTCGACGGATTTGATGCTTCTTGCCTTCAGTAAGGGTGATACGAAAGACTTTCTCGCCCATAATCTGCACCTTACAAGGTTTGGTGTGATAACCCTCGATATCGACACCGATCTCCATATACTGCTTAAAGTTCGTGCGTAGTGGGCGCACCGTACGTACCACATATTGTTTTTCGTGTTCGTATCGTGGGTTTAACATGCGGTCGGTAACGCGCCCATCATTAGTAAGGATGATGAGTCCACTTGAATCCTTGTCGAGGCGTCCGATAGGGAAGGTGCCGGCAAGTTCCGGAATCGTTCCTGTCGCACTCTTTATATCCTCCTCGTCCATTTGCGGAGAATGGGTGATGACACCACGTGGTTTGTGATACGCAAAGTAGGCGTGTGCCGCAGTGCGCTTAGCGCCGCCTTTGACCTCTACCACGTCATCTTGTTGAACCTGGTCGCCAAGGGCAGCTCGACGACCGTTGATGAGCACCTTTCCTTCCTTGATAAGCGCATCAGCTCCCAGACGCGTCGCATGACCTGTGTGGGCGAGATACTTATTGATACGCATCGGGAAGGTGAGTTCCATACGTGCACTCTATACTAGTTTCTGTACGTATCGCACGACAATCTTGTGTTCGCGTATAGAATATGTCATAATCCAATAAACATAACCTCCTACACATGTCCGATTACTCAAAACCCCGTTACTCGAAGCCGTCCTTCAATCGTGGAGGTCAGGACCGCTTTAGCGGCCCTAAGGAAATGCACAAGGCTAACTGCAGCAAATGTAACAACGTGTGCGAAGTGCCATTCCGCCCAAACGGCAAGAAGCCTATTTTCTGTAGCAACTGTTTCGTCAAAGACGATGCTCCTCGCTCTTCCTTTGGTCCTAAGCGCGACTTTGCCCCACGCCCTTCCTTCAACTCAGCACCTCCTCGCGATGACCGCGGCATGCAGGAGCTGAAGACGCAGATGCAGGGTGTAAACGATAAGCTTGCGCGCCTCATCCAGCTTATGGAGGCCACCAAAGCACCTGTTGCTGAGAAGACCTCGCTCAAGAAGGTTCTCAAAAAGGTAACCAAGAAGAAGTAAAGCCTCCTCCTCAAGGAGGGGTATACTTCTCGCATGAATCCTTTACAGGGCCTCATCTTCGACTTCAATGGCGTCTTGGTCATTGACCAACACCTCCACGATGAGGTGTTTCGTGACATAAGCCGGAAGATAATGGGCCGCACGCTCACCGAAGAGGAGTTCGCAACCTCAGTGCACGGCCGCACCAACAAGCTCATCTTTGAGTTCCTGCATGGAAGGGAGCTTGCACCTGAGGAACTAGAGAAAGCCGCTACGGAGAAGGAGCTGGCCTACCAAGAAATCAGCAAGCAGCAGGGTGCTGCCTACAAGCTCTCTCCTGGTTCAGAAGCATTACTCAAGGAACTGAAGAGCAAAGACATCCCGTACACCATCGCCACTTCGTCCCCGAAGATGAATGTGGACTTCTTTGAGGAAATGCTTGGACTAAGCACGTGGTTCGACATGACTAAGGTTGTCTATGACGACGGAACCGTGCGTGGAAAACCAGCACCAGACCTCTATCTCAAGGCAGCAGCTGCGCTCAATCTAGATCCTGCAGCATGCGTAGTGATAGAGGACGCACGATCAGGCATTGCGTCCGCACACGCAGCAGGCATCGGACACATCATCGCCATCGGTCCTAAAGACACCCACATAACACTCAGCTCCCTTGAAGGAGTGAACGAATGCATCGAGACTCTGGCAGAGGTCAACGTCGAAGCGCTTTTCGGCAAGTAGTATAATCGCCCTATGAAAGCCATCCTCTTTGATTTCTTCGGCGTCCTCTGGACCCCAGTCTACTCCCCAGTCATCAACGAACGTCTACCGGAAGGGGAGCGAGCTGCCTGGGTTGCCAAACTCAATGACCTCGACATCGGTAACATTCCGAACGAGGAATATGAGCGCGCCCTTGCAGTAGCAGGAAACATGACAGAAGAAGACATGCGCGTAGCGGTGATGGAGACACCAGTACCCAACATTGAACTCTTTGACTACATACGAACGAACCTCGTTGGAAGTCACACTGTGGGCATTCTCTCAAACGCTCCACGTCATCTGATTGAGCGCATTTCTTCAGACAGACTCAAGGACTTCGATCCAATACTCATCTCCTCAGACCTGAAGATGCTGAAGCCCAACAGGGATATCTTTGAAGAAGCTGCTCGCAGATGCGGCGTTGCTCCTGAAGAAATACTCTTTATTGATGATGCCGAGAAGAACGTGAATGGCGCAAAGGCCGTAGGAATGAACGCCTTCCTCTATACAGACTTCGCTTCGTTCAAGCGAACGATGGCCCGCTATGCATAATATGGACAAAGACATCCTCGAGTACCTCAAGAGCCAGAACGTCTGCGTGATTGCGCTTGAAATGCCCGACGGCTCTCCGCATGCGGCTACCGTGCACTTCGCGCATGCAGAAGACCCGCTGACTCTTCTGTTCCTCACCAGCAGCACCTACCGTAAGAGCGAGGCACTGAAGGCAAAAGAGTCAGTCCGAGCTTCAGTTGTCGTAGGAAGCAACGAAGCAGACATGAGAACCTTCCAATTGGATGGGGTGGCGAGCCTACTCCCTAAGGGAGATGCTCTCGAAGAGGCCTATTTCATGAAGTTCCCTAAGAAGAGGGAGAAATACGCTACCTCAGACGACCTTTTCTTCACCTTCACCCCCACCTGGTGGCGCTTTACTGACTGGACACAACCTTCCGGAAAGACCGTTCGGACGAGTAAATAAGGCGTTGTGCTATACTACCGATAGTTCTCGTCAGACCATCGCGACCTCGGGACATTCCGCACAGTTATAGCAGCTACAGACAAGGTAGGTACCGCTTTTTTTGACACATTCAGGTTACGCCCCGTTCTAGGAATAACGATCATTTATGATTCAAATCATCCTTATCCCCGTATACGTTCTCTCGTACCTCATTGTCAGGTTGGTGAAGCTCGCTGAAACGCTGTTGTACATGCTTAAGGGCGGCAAGCACACTAAGAAATACCGGACCTGGATGTAAAAGAGTACAC
>JAGOSU010000044.1 GCA_018062165.1 Minisyncoccota bacterium | reverse complement strand
GCTACAGACAAGGTAGGTACCGCTTTTTTTGACACATTCAGGTTACGCCCCGTTCTAGGAATAACAATCATTTATGATTCAAATCATCCTTATCCCCGTATACGTTCTCTCGTACCTCATTGTCAGGTTGGTGAAGCTCGCTGAAACGCTGTTGTACATGCTTAAGGGCGGCAAGCACACCAAGAAATACCGAACCTGGATGTAAAAGAGTACACAGGAAGACGCCCTGCATGGGGCGTTTTTCGTGTAGGATAGGTACATGGAATTCATCGGACCAATCGAGATGCAGTTCTTAACCGGACTCGCACTCTCTATTTTTGTGGGACTTATCATAGGTATTGAACGAGAGAGTCGTGGCAAGGATGCAGGCATCTCAACGCACATGATGGTTGTCGCGGGCTCTATGCTCTTTACGCTTCTCTCCATGCATGTGGACCCGAACTCCACCTCCCGCATTGCCGCCCAGGTGATTACCGGTATCGGCTTCCTTGGCGCAGGTCTTGTGCTTAAGGAAGGGGAGCATGTAAAGAACCTCACGACTGCCGCCTCGCTCTGGTACAGTGCCGCACTCGGTATGTCTATCGGCTTTGGCTTCTATGCCATTGCTATCATCGGCGGCATTGCCGCAGCGGTTATACCTCGTTTCCCCTCACTTCGTAAGAAGAACGGTCCTTAGGTTGCCTTTCTAGGGGCTGGTGGTAGGATTTTGCCCGTATGAAGACCACCATCATTGCGCTCGCCCTCCTGGCCGCGCTTCTCATGCCTACGGTTGCCGCAGCAGCCTGCAAGGGTTTTATGTGTGACTACCACCCCTACCGCTACGACAATTACGGCAATCGCTACATTCACTACGACGACACCTATCACCGTGACCGCTACTACGATCGCTTTGATGACTTCGGCAACTACTATTACGACAAGAAGCCATCCAACAACTTCTACAACTCGAACTCCAACAGCCTCTACATCGACAACGACTTCTACTCCTACAAGAAGCCTTCGAAGAAGAGCTCTACGTACTACCGCTGGTACTGGTAAGACATGTACCGTCTCCCGCTCGCGCTTGTTGGTCTCGTTCTCATCATCCTCGGGATCTTCATGTATTTCGAGCAGGAGGCTCCGGATTACACGAATGACGTATATAACTTCTCCTTCTCGTATCCTGACGGCTACGTGATTACAGAAAGCACGGTCGGTACCGACCACTACGCTATACGCCTGGTAAAAGAAGAGGATGCAGTTCCACCCGAGAACGGGGAAGGACCTACGGGCATCACCATCGATATCTATACAAACAACGCGCTCTCACTTTCCGAGTGGGTAACGACAGCGGCTCTTTCGAACTTCGCCCTCGGTGACAAAACCTCAACCCCCACAAGCGTCAGTGGCGTGTCTGCGGTGCAGTACCGTTGGTCCGGCCTCTACGAAGGAGAGACGACGGCCGTCCTGCATAAGGGGAATGTAATTGCCGTATCGGTGATGCGCATCAACCCCGAGGACCACACGGAAGCGTACAAGGAAGTGCTCTCCTCGCTCACCCTCAAGTAGGAACTGGAGCCGCGGTATACTTGAGGGCACATGAAGGTGGCAATCGTAGAGGACGAGGAGCGCCTCGCACAGGCGCTTAAGCAGGGGTTTGA
Organism: Minisyncoccota bacterium; assembly: GCA_018062165.1. Lineage (GTDB taxonomy): Bacteria > Patescibacteriota > Minisyncoccia > Phycocordibacterales > Phycocordibacteraceae > C7867-001. The sequence continues at coordinate 3,727 of JAGOSU010000044.1, read as the reverse complement.
GCTTGAGGGGCATGCCGTTGATTACTTCCTCAATGCCTCCACCGCGAAGCAAAAGCTCGAGTTTTCGAACCTCTATGACCTCATCGTCCTTGATTTGATGCTACCGGATGGAGACGGGGCTGACGTATGCACCGACCTCAGGGCTACCGGAGTTACGACCCCCATCCTTGTCCTTACGGCACGGGACTCAACTGAGGACAAGATAGATTTGCTCGATCGTGGCGCCGATGATTTCCTCACCAAGCCGTTTGAGCTCGGAGAGCTGATTGCGCGCGGACGGGCGCTGGGACGTCGTCCAGTGCTTGATACTCCTGCAGAGCTTTCCATAGGAGGCGTGGTGGTATTCGTGTGTTCTTTGGCAGCGTTCGGAAGGTAATTGAGTAGCGTAGTGCATTCAGTTTCGGAATGGAGTGCTGGTACTTCCAGCGGCTGTCTTTTTGCATGAGGTAGGCACTACGCGGCTCTATCTCAAGCGAGGTTACTTCCTTTGGAGAGCGTGGCTTTCCTTTGAAACTGCCACGCGCAGACTCCAGCGGACGAATGCGCATCGTTGCCCAACTTGAAAGGGAGATGCCGATGACGGAATCGAAACTTTCATTATCGCGATGCCAGCCAATAGCAGCACCCGGCTCGTACTCGCTGATGAGTGCTTCGGCGACATGCGTCTTTGGTATATCAAGCCACTTCGCTATCTTGCGCGCGATAGGGGTGAGAAAGTCGGGAAGGGCCGGTCCAGGGACGAGTACCCTAGTCTTGAAGTCATAGGACCACCCGAAGTTAACAACACGGCGCTTTGCTTCGTATCCCTCAGCACTTTGCGAGTGCTCAAAGGGAAGATCAAGGAACCAGGACAGCAATTCCGCTTCCTCTGTTTTGGTGAGGAAGTTCGGACGATACACGAAACCACTCGGAAGGCTGGTTCCGGTATCAAACAGCTTTGCTTGGTCGGCGGCTCGTGGCATGGGGAAGCCATTTTACCCTATCCACCTCGGGTATTGCTCGCTTTCCTGGGCAGTCTAGAATAGAGACATACCCCGTAACCGTATATCTATGCAGAATGTACTCGATTGTAGCTGTGTCTCCCGTTGGAACGGCATCGCGCCACTTATCCTCCGTGTTTCCGTAGGTCTTATCTTCGCCATGCACGGTTGGCAGAAGCTTCAGGGCGGCCTTGGCCAGACGGCAGGCTTCCTCGACTCGCTTAACTTCCCAGCACCAGAAGTATTTGCGTTCGTTCTTATCGCCGCAGAGCTCGTGGGAGGCATCATGCTTATCCTCGGACTCTTTACGCACTGGGTTGCAAAGATTCTCGCGATAGTCGCTGTCGTTGCATTCGCAACCGTACACGCTACCAAGGGCTTCTTTATTTCCGGCGGAGGCTACGAGTTCATTCTCCTTATTCTTGCTGTTTCTGTTGCACTCATCTTCCTCGGTCCTGGCAAGTTCTCACTTGACGGCGCACTGAAGAAGAAAGCATGACCGAAAAGGTCGCTGGTACTATCGCGGTACTCGCCGTCATTCTAGTCGGCGGATACGTTGTGTATCACGGCCTAGAGGATTCCCCACGCACATCAGAGGTACCAGAGGAAGTGCCACTGTCTGGCATTACCTTTGCGTTTGACCCAGCTGGTGCTGACGAGTCTGGTGCGCCAAAGACTACCGTCTCAGTCGTCTGGGGTGGTAAGAGTTATGACGCAGGAACCTACCAAGGTAACTGTTTCTCAATTGCGGACTCTGCATGGGAGCTTGTGCCAGGAGAAGAGTCCGGCGCCATTTGTTGGTGGGCGGGAGCTGGAACAGAGATTGGCATCTTCCCTGACGGCAACGACCTTGCGGTGAAGCGCGGCTACATCGAAGAGGGAAGCGCAGAGGTAGAAGGCTCACGCGGAAGCTTCACCACACTCTTCCTGCTCAAGGAAGACAAGGACAGTGTGGTGTTCAAGACGCGCCTTAACCAACAGGGAGGCGGGCTTGGTGTCCTCATCACGCCACTCTCTATTCTTGAAGACAGCCGCTGTCCCACCGATGTAGCGTGTATCCAAGCAGGAACCGTGCGAGTGAATGCGCGCGTGCGAAGCGGTGGACAGGACCGGGAAGCGGTCTTCACGCTTGGAATTGTTGAGACTGGGGAGAAGGAAACTATCACCCTCGTTGCCGTAGAGCCTGCAAAAGTCTCAACTAGTGGACTTGAACCGAGCGAGTATCGTCTCACCTTCGGCATAGAAAAGCGAGGCGAGTAGCTTCATGAAAAGTTAAGGCAGGCGTGGCATACTGCCCCTATGGATTTTAAGAACCCGGCGACCCTCTCTATCTTGCTTTTGGTTGCAGTGGGAGGAGCGGTCCTGTTTGCGGCTGCCTACTACGGGCAGTTTTATGGGCGGGATGGTACGCCGTTTACTGACGACTCTGCAAAGCCTGCGGAACTGGTCACTGAGTTCTCTACGCACCTGAAGCAGGTCTCGCTCTTAGCACCTCCTGATGTCGTAGCGAAAGCGATGGATGAGGAATATGGAGCGTATGTACTTCCAGAAACGCTCGAGAAATGGAAACAAAACCCACAGAGTGCTCCAGGTCGCCTCACGTCGAGCCCCTGGCCCGACCACATAGAGATTTCTAGCAGCACGCCAACAGAAACCGGCTACCGTGTTGATGGTGTCGTGGTTGAGCTCACGAACGAGACTGCTGCCAATGGTGGCAGGACCTCAAGCTATGCCGTGACGGTACTGCTTGAGAAGCGAGCAGGTGAGTGGAAGATTTCTTCCTTTGAACGTACTGCTGTCGTCCTTCCTCCGACGAGTATGCCGGCCACCCCACACCTAGGTACGTACGTGTGTCTTCCACACAAGGACCAGAGCGGCCCCCAGACCATGGAGTGTGCGTTCGGGCTTCGCCTAGATAACGGAACCCACTACGCACTTGATTTCAGCACATTCGCAAGCGACACCGGCATGACCATAGCCACCGGAGAGCACATCCGCGTCGATGGCCCTCTGACGCCGCTTGCAAGTATTCCTGTAAACGACCGCCTACGTATCTACGATATCGAGGGAGTCATACGCGTAACGGGACTCTCGCACTTCTAATCCAGGCACTCCACAGGGCCTCCTTCCCAAGGAAGCGGTTCTTGCTATACTTTCGCCATGAGAAATCGCAAAACATACTACCAGGTTACGTCCCTTGTATTCCTTATTGTTGCCGTGCTTCACGCGATGCGTCTCCTCTACGGATGGGAAGCAGTTGTCGCCGGCGTCACTGTACCGCTTTGGGTAAGCTGGGCAGCAGTCCTGATTGCAGGCTATCTATCGTACAGGGGCTTCACCTGGAAGCAGCTCAAATAACTTACTCCGCAACGGGAGTGGACGGCGGGACGGAAGTCTCGCCGTTTTCTTTAAACCGCTTCTTCACCGCGCTTCCTGGCCAGCGATGGTAGAGCACCGGAATGAGAAGGAGGGTGAGCGCCATCGAGAAGGTAAGGCCGAACATGATGGCGAAGGCGAGCGGGCCCCACAGCGCTGAAGCGAAGGAGAGCGGGATCATACCGACAACCGTCACGATGGTCGTGAGCACAATTGGGCGGAAGCGAGAGGCGGCTGCCTCCACCACCACATCAATCAAGGTCTGATTTGGATTCTCACGCCCAATGCGGGAAATAGAATCCATGAGAATAATGGCGTGGTTGATGATGACACCAGCGAGCGCAATCACACCGAGCATGGAGGTGAAGGAG
>JAGOSU010000006.1 GCA_018062165.1 Minisyncoccota bacterium | reverse complement strand
GGTGCGGAGTGTGCCACTACTCGCGTAGAATAAGGGGAAGCGGACATTTACTATACGCCGCGTAACCCATACCATCGTTATTATGAAATTCGCATTCTCTAAGTCCCGCCAGGGCCACATGAAGGGTTTCACCCTCATTGAGCTTCTCGTGGTGATCGCTATTATCGGTATTCTCTCGTCTGTCGTGCTTGCTTCCCTCAACACCGCAAGGAACAAGGGAGCTGACACGGCTGTGAAGTCGAACCTCGCAGGTGCTCGCGCACAGGCAGAGCTCTACTACGACGCTAACGGCAACAGCTATGACGGCGTCTGTGACAACGATGCTGGCGTAGGCGGCGTGAAGACCATCTACACAGCAGTCCTCTCAGCGGTTCAGGCAACGGGCGGCAGTACTGTTGGTACTGGCCCTTCGACCGCAACTGCAGGTACCTGTAATGATGGCGCTGGTACTGCATGGGCAGCGGAGGCGTACCTCAAGAACGGTACGGCTGGCGGCTACTACTGCGTTGACAGCACTGGCGCAGCAGCAACCTCAAGCGCAAGCACCCTCGCAAGCGCCGAGACTGCCTGCTAAGCAACGTTCTCTTGTGTGAGTGGAAAAGAGCCCGGAAGGGCTCTTTTCTTTTATACCCATCACACCAGTACTACCAAAAGTGAAGCGGTATACTTAGTTGTATGCAACGACAGGCACTTCGAGGATTCTCGCTCATTGAGCTTCTTACGGTCATCGCGATTATCGGTGTACTCGCCACCGTCATTGTGGTGTCGCTGAGCGCTGCTCGCAGCAAAGGTATTGATGCTGCAACGAAAGAAAATCTCAACACGATTCGCAATCAGGCGGAGCTCCGGCACTCGAACCTCGGGAGTTACGGGCAACAGGTTGCTGTGCAATCGACAGCAATCACTGCAGCGCCTGCCTATAACGCGGCGGGTATTAATTTTTTCATCTCCGATCAACAAGCTAATCGTGCGCTTGCCGCGGCGCTCGCGGACGGCGATTCTGGGTACTACGCTGTCGGTGTGAACGGTCAGAGTTGGGCGGTTGCTATTGAAACCAAGTCAGTAACCGGCTACTGGTGTGTCGACTCGCAAGGAACAGGGAAGGTGATTACGTCGACGGCGCTCGGCGGTGGAACAGCGGCGGCTGTCTGTCCGTGATGTTCGCGTTCTTTTTTGCAGTACTCGGTGCAGTTATAGGGAGCTTCGCTGGAGTGGTCAGTGAACGTCTTAACACTGGGGAATCATGGGTGAGTGATCGCTCTCGCTGCAATTCCTGCACACGCGAACTTGGTGCCATTGATTTAGTCCCGGTTCTGTCGTGGTTGGTATCGTTCGGACGTTGCCGTTCCTGCGGTTCGAACATCACCGCGCTCTATGTGGTGGTCGAAGCAGCGCTCGCCGTCGTATTTTACTTTGCCTATTCGATGCTTGGCTTGGGTCTCCCTCTTCTCCTTTTCTTGGGAGCAGTAAGCGTGCTTACGGTGATTGTGCTCTATGACCTTAGGCACACGGTCGTGCCGCCAGGACTCTCCTTACTATTCGGGCTTCTCTCTTTTGGCTACGCGCTCTCAACGATGGAGAGTCTCCCGTCTTTCGGGCTTGCGCTCGCCTGCGCAGGTATGGTGGGGCTCTGTTTCTTCCTCGCGTATTTCCTCTCAAGCGGACGAGTGATGGGCCTTGGAGATGCACCCATTGCCTTCTCACTCTCCTTGCTTGCAGCGGGACACGTCATCCCCGGCATTCTCTTTTCCTTCTGGATTGGTGGCATCGTTGGGATAGCGATATTGGTGACGCGTCCGAAAGGGCATAGAATGGGTATAGAGGTCCCGTTCGTGCCGTTTCTGGCAGCTGGATTTCTCCTCGCTTTCTTTACCTCATGGAACCCGCTCGTACTCGTCACAAGCTACTGACGCCCCCTCCACAGCGCGGGTTCACCCTGGTCGAGATGCTCGTGGTGCTCGCTATCATCGTGATTATCACGGGCATCGCGCTGGTTGGCCAGTCAACCTTCAACCGCTCTCTCATTCTTACTGACACTGCCTACACGGTGGCGCTCTCCATTCGAGAGTCCCAGTCGCTCGGTCTCTCGAGCCGCAAGGTGGTGGACACCCTCATCCAAAACGCAGGGTACGGCGTCTACTTCACGCCAGGTACGAGCTATGTGCAATACGCTGACATCTATCCCACAAAGCCGGGCGATGATTTAAATGATAAATGCGCTGGGCACGAGGCAGACACTGGACCAGAATCACGACCAGGCAATTGCAAGTACGACTCAGGACAGGACACCATCATCAAGACGTATCGCTTTGATCGAGGATTCACCGTCTCGCGGTTCTGCGGCGAAAGCGAAGGAGGTATCGACTACTGCTCTTCAGGCGGGGAGGGAACTATCAGCGGCCTCTCCATCGTATTCCTACGTCCGAACACGGAGAGTTCCATTATCGGTATTCGGTCTGGAGGTGAGGTCGAACTTGTTGATGCTGAAATCTTCATCCAGTCTGCCGATGGGCAAGCATTGCGCGCAGTGTGTGTTTCGAAGGTCGGCCAGGTTGCGGTCGCTACCTCTACATGCCCATGACGACTCCAAAGACCATGCGTGGGTATACCCTCCTCGAAATGATTGTCGCCGTTGGCATCTTCAGCGTGGTGATGTTGATTGTGACGGGGGCGTATCTTTCCCTTATCGGACTTGACCGCGAACTGCGGGCGAGCACTTCGCTTGTGACGAACCTCTCCTTTGCGCTTGATAGTATGTCGCGCGGCATTCGCACCGGAAACGCGTATGGTTGCGGCTCGACTGGTGGAGACCCAATCAATCCCTCAGCCGGAGACAACGGTATCTGCACCGAATTCTCTTATTACGACGTGTCACTGGCCGACAGAGTAACCTACACACGCAAGAATGATGGCACCATCGGGCGTTGCACCGGGACGTCAGTGTGTACCAATGCGTCAGCGATATCACTTACTGACCCGAGCATTACCATCGCGGACCCCGACGGCCTTACGTTCTACGTTCGAGGTGTCGGCACGACGGGAGATGGGGAGGGGGTGCAGCCGCAGGTCACCTTTACCCTTCGAGGTACTATAAAAGGAGATAAGGACCACACGCTGGACTTCTCGATTCAGACCAGCGCCACGCAGCGCCTTATTGAGATATGACCATGAAAGGATTCACCCTCATCGAGACCCTCGTTGCCGTGACGGTGCTCACCCTTGCGGTGGCAGGTCCTTTTAATGCACTGCGCGGTGCGCTGGTGAACTCCTATATCGCTCGTGACCAGTTGGTGGCGACCTCACTCGCCCAAGAGGGCATTGAGTATATCCGCAGCGTCCGGGATGCTAACTATCTGGAGGGTTCTTCGTGGCTGACTGGACTTGGTTCCTGTCAACCGGGACCTTGCGTGGTTGATACCGCCTTTGGGACCATAAGCGGCACGGTCGAGCCGCTGCGCCTTAGCACGGGCGGCCTCTATAGTTACGTGACCTCCTCGGGAGACAAGGTGAGCATCTACACACGGACTGTGTCCATCACTCCTCTTGCTGGGGGAACTGAAGCGAAGGTGACGTCGAGTGTTTCCTGGATAACGCGCGGCGTGACGTACACGACAACGTTGACTGAGAATATCCGCGATTGGCTATGATGCACACCACTCCACAACGAGGGTTCACCCTCCTCATTGCGATTGTTCTCTCCTCCGTAATGCTCGCGCTCGCGCTTGCACTCATGGATGTTACCTACAAACAGGTGCTGCTTGCCTCAACCGCCAAACAGTCACAGTACGCCTTCTATGCGGCAGACAGCGGACTTGAGTGCATCTTGTTCTATGACCAGCGCTATGACGCGTTTGGCACTAACCCGAATGACATCTCAAGCGTGAGCTGCAACGGCAGAACTATCAACTTCACCAGTACCGGGAACTCCCCGAAGTACACGACGTTTGTCATACCGTGTGCCGACCCCGCACTCTCGACCACCGAGTATGCTCGTGTGCAGATTTACAAGGGAGAGCCTACGGGAGAGCCTAACCGCCTCTACTCGACGGGCTACAGTAGTTGCGACCCTAATGACGGCCGCCGCATTGAGCGAGGCGTGCGCGTACTCTACTAATCATGCTGGTGCCGCAGGACATACGCCGGCGCGCACAGAAGCTTCGCGAGACCATCGGGAAGTATCGTGCGCTTCAACATGAGAAGGACGAGTCTCCTATTTCACCGGAGGCACTCGATTCCTTGAAGCGGGAATTGAATGAGCTTGAGACGGCGTATCCTGCGCTCATCACTCGTACCTCGCCGACGCAACGCGTGGCAGGCAAGCCGCTCGCACAGCTCACTAAAACTAAGCACGCCATCCCGCAATGGTCGCTTGATGATGCGTTTGATGAAGGAGATATCCGCGCTTTTGATGAGCGAGTGAAGAAGGGGCTTACGAAGGCAGGAGACAAGAAGCGCCCGACGTACGCGTGCGAACTCAAGATTGATGGACTTCATATCATTCTTACCTACGAGAAAGGAAAGTTGGTGCTTGCGGCAACGCGTGGCGACGGGATTATCGGAGAGGATGTGACGCATACGGTGCGCACCATCGAGAGTGTGCCAGAAGAACTCCCGCGCCCAGTTGATCTTATCGTTGAGGGCGAGGTGTACATGACCCGTTCGGGCTTCAAGAAGATGAACCAGCTACGCCGTAGAAATGGAGAGCCTGAGTTCGCTAATCCTCGAAATGCCGCTGCCGGTGCCGTGCGGCAGCTTGACCCTAAGATTGCCCAAAGTAGGCCGCTTGGCGCCTTTCTCTATGATATCGAGCGCTTCTCAGAAGCGTTCCCGAAGACGCAGACGGACGAGCTTATGGTGCTCGCGAAGCTTGGCCTTCCCGTGAACACACACTCCATACACGCCGATACGCTTGCGGAGGTTATCAAGTATTGGAACGACTGGCATGGTGCTAAGCGAGAGAACGAGGATTATCTGATTGATGGTGTTGTCGTAAAGGTTGAGGAACGCAGACAACAGGAACTGCTCGGTCACACCGGAAAAGGCCCGCGCTACGCAATTGCACTTAAGTTTGCGGCTGAACAGGTGACGACTACCATCGAAGACATCGGGCTTCAGATAGGAAGGACGGGGAAGTTGACGCCGGTTGCGCACCTCGCACCAGTGTCAGTTGCGGGGACGACGGTGGCGCGCGCAACGCTCCATAACGAGGATTTCATAACGGAGAAGGATATTCGTATTGGCGATACGGTTATCTTGCAGAAAGCGGGCGATATTATCCCAGAAATTGTCGAGGTGCTGCCAGAACTGCGTAGTGGAAAGGAGCGGAAGTGGAAATTCCCGGCCACCTCGCCTCTGTGTGGGGGGGATGGACGTATTGAGCGAGTACCAGGGGAAGCCGCACATCGTTGCGCAGTGAAGGGCTCCTTTGCACAGCAAGGACTCAAGATTGCGCACTTCGTTGGAAAGAGCGCGCTGGATATCGACGGGTTTGGAGGAAAGACGGTGTCACTTCTTATGGAGCACAATCTGGTGTCTGACTACGACGACATCTTCGATCTTACGTATGATGAACTCATTGCGCTTCCGGGGTTCAAAGATACGTCTGCAAAGAAGTTGCTTGCCGCAATTGAGAGGGCGCGGACGGTGCCGCTTAACCGACTCCTCGTAGGGCTTTCCATAGACCATGTGGGAGAAGAGACAGCACTGTTGCTTGCTGAACGCTTCAAGTCCCGTACAGCCCTTGCAGAAGCCAAGGAGGCAGATCTTATGAAAGTGAAAGGAGTGGGACAGATACTCGCAAAGTCAGTTGATCGTTGGTTCAACAACGCTGCCAACAAGGAGCTCATGAAGCGGCTTGAGAAACATCTAAAGATAGAGCGGGTGGAGCCGCAGACGACCTCTGGCAAACTGTCCGGGCAGACAGTTGTGGTTACCGGTACGCTCCCAACGTATTCTCGTGAGGCCGCCAAGGCTGCGGTAAAGAAAGCAGGAGGCACGGTTGCGGGCATGGTGTCTTCAAAGACCAGCTTCGTGCTGGCAGGGAAGGACCCGGGCTCAAAGCTTGCTAACGCGAAGAAGCTTGGCATTCCCGTCATTACCGAAGAGGAATTCCGGAAGCGCCTGGGGCTGTGATTTAATGGACGTATGCACATTGTTTTCATACAGACAGGCGGCACTATCGATAAGGATTATCCACGAGGGGAAACGGACCACGGCTACGAGTTTCAGATTGCAGACCCGGCGTTCCAGTCGGTACTTCCGTACTCGCATGTGATGTTCGACTACAGTGTCGTCGAGGCGTTGAAGAAAGATAGCCTTGATATCACGGACGAAGATCGACAAAACATCTATCGGATTGTTGAGTCCCAAGCTGCCGAGCGCATTGTCATAACGCACGGTACGGACACTATGGTGAAGACGGCAGAAGTGTTGAGCGCCATCAATGGAAAGACCATCGTGCTGACGGGCGCTATGCTTCCCGAGAAGTTCGTAAGTTCGGACGCACGCTTTAACATCGGTATGGCCGCCGCCGCCGTTCAGTCTCTTCCGCCCGGTGTCTATATCGCGCTCTATGGCCGTGTCGTGCCCTGGCAAGAGTTTCCTGCGCTACATGAGGCGTACGAGAAGCGGTCGTTATCGAAGTAAGCCCTACGTGCTACAGTAGCTCCCATGACGTCTGCAGAGGATGTACGGAAGCTTGCGGCCCTTGCGCGCATCACCCTTACTGACGAGGAGGTGGAACGCTTCTCGAAGGAATTCGATAGCATTCTCGAGTATGCAGGCCAGGTCGAGGAGCTTAAGATTCCGAAAGATATGAACTTCAAGCCGGTCGTAAGCAATGTCCTGCGCGAGGACGGCCAGCCGGACGAGAAGGGCACCCACACCAAGAAGATTGTCGAGCAATTCCCGAATAAAGAAGGCAACACCCTGAAGGTGGCACAGATCATCTCCTATGAGTAAGAAGCTCAACGAACTGTCTATTGAAGAGGCGGCACGCGCCCTACGAGCTCGTGAGTGCTCGGTCCATGATTTGTTTGAAGCGTGCACACATGCAGCGAAGGAGAAGAACGTAGAGCTCAATGCGTACCTTGAGCTCTTTGATGCAGACGAAATGGCGATTGCCGCAGCGCAGGCTCGCATCGAGAAGGAAGGCGAAGCTGCTCCTATGCTCTGTGGCATACCGCTCGCGATGAAAGACAACATCCTTATCGAAGGTAAAGTCGCCAGTGCCGCCTCCAAGATTCTTTCGACGCATACAGCCACCTACGATGCCACAATTACTAAGCGACTGAAGGAAGCGGGAGCGCTGTTTGTAGGAAGGACGAACATGGATGAGTTTGCGCTTGGTGGCTCAACCGAAAACTCCGCGTTTGGTCCCACGCGCAATCCTTTTGATGTTACGCGCGTTGCTGGAGGTACGTCAGGCGGGTCTGCTGCTGCGGTTGCGTCCCACATGGCCATTGGCGGGCTGGGCACTGACACCGGAGGCTCACTGAGAAACCCTGCAAGCTATTGTGGTCTTGTAGGAATGAAATCCACCTACGGTGGGGTGCCGCGCACAGGCCTAATCGCCGCCGCTTCTTCGTTTGATCAAGCTGGTCCGCTTACGCACACGGTGCGAGACGCACGCATTCTTCTACAGACTATTCGTGGCAAAGATGCGCTCGACAGCACGTCAATTGATCTCCCCGCAACTACCAAGCCGTTAAAAAAGAAAATAGGAGTGCTTCGCTCACTTATGGAGGGAGGAATGGAAGCTGACATGACGGCTCGTTTCGAGGAGACCCTTGCGGGCCTCACTGACTACGAAATAGTACCGATTGAGATACCCTCCATTAAACCTGCGCTCGCTGCCTACTACATCATCAATTTCGCCGAAGTATCCACGAATCTCGCCCGGTTCGACGGCGTGCGCTACGGTGTACATGTCGAAGGAAACGACCTGCTTGAAGACTATGTCCGTTCGAGGACGGAAGGATTCGGTCCGGAAACGAAGCGCCGCATCCTGCTTGGAACTTTCGTTCTTTCCTCCGGATACATTGACGCGTATTACCGGAAAGCGGATAAGGCGCGCAAACTGCTTCGTCAGGAGTTTGACCACGCATTCGAGTCGGTAGATTTTATCGCTACCCCAACCATGCCCAGCCCGGCATTCGTTATTGGGGAACATGCCGACCCGCTCTCACTCTATCTTGAGGATGTGTTCACTGTGACAGCGAACCTTACCGGGCTGCCAGCAATTTCGGTTCCCATGGGAACGGTGAATCGTGACGGCAAGGATTTACCAGTAGGCATACAGTTTATGGGAGCGTACGGTGAGGACGATAGCTTGTTCACAGCAGGCGCGATGGTGACGAAAGAGGCGTTATAATCGAAGGAATGGCCGAAGGGACTACTGGACCGATTCATTACCTCAACCTCGAATACTTTTTCCGACTCCTCTACGAGGCGATGTTTCGTGGTGGGGATTTTGAAGGAACAGTAAGCGGTGGTGCAGTACAGATAGGACCATTCCTGAGTTCTATCTGGAACCTCGCGACCGTGCTCGGATTTGTCTTCTCTCTCCTGTTCCTCATGTTCCTCGTGTTCGCTACCGTGCGCATCTACCAGATACGACACCAGGAAGAGCACCTGTACGAAGACATTGAGTTTGAAGAGGCAGATCGCCAGACGGACCGCTCTCGTTGGGCACACGTGGCCTCGTTGGTTGAGAGCTCACAGGAGCGTGATTGGCGCCAGGCACTGATTGAGGCGGACATCATGCTCGACGAAGTGCTCACTGAACAGGGGTACGAAGGGAATACGGTAGCGGACAAACTTTCAAAGGTGGACCCTGCGCGCTTTAAGACCCTCAACGATGCGTGGGAGGCACATAACGTACGCAACCAAATGGCAGCTAATCCAGAGGAGCCGGTTCGCGATGAGATTGCGTACCGCGCAATCAAGCACTACGAATCTGTCTTCAAAGAATTCAATACCATCGACGCTTGAGGACAGTTAGACTATTTATTTTTTCGCCGTTTTGATTTAAATGTTCGTATACGGTGACAATTTGCACACACCAACTCACATTTTTCTATTTCACGTTCTATGGCCTCGACACTAAGTACGGCACGCGACCAGCTTCCTATGGTGAATTTTTTTACCGAACCTTTGTTTAAGTGATCAAAATCTAAGACGTATGGGAACTCTTTTCCAAGGAAGCCGCAATCTACACACGATTGCTTTCTTTTATAGGTATCAATAAATTCTGTTACGCGTTGTTTATTTCGTTTTACGTAACTAATATGCCGTTTCTTATTTTGGGGGTACCACACTTCTCTCATGTATTTGGCGTGGTATTTCTTTTGTTTCTGAGGATCCTTAAAAGGCATACATGTAGAATAGCATCATGAAGTATATGTTAGGTTATGAATCCCCACTCTACACAAATGTTGCTCTCGAGTATCTGAAATGGTAACCTTGCTTTGGGCTTCATTGCTGAAGCGATATATCGCGGGGTAGAGGAGAGGTACCTCGGGAGGCTCATGAGGAATCGTGACCCTATCCGGAAACGGGTAGTGGAAAAACTCTCTAAATTGCTGGAACGCCGTTAGAGCTTTCTGTACCACAGCGTGACTCGAAAGGGTGGGCGCGAAGGTTTGAAAAACAGAGAGATTCGGTAATCAGCAGCCAAGTCTCGACTACTCGGGAAAGGTTCAGAGACTATAATGGGAGAACCCTTAGGGGTTATGGGATAGTCCATTCCTTCTGGAAACAGAAGGTGTAAAAGAACCTCCAGACGCCGGTTCGATTCCGGCCCCCGCAACAAGTATAAAAGCCGCTCTCTGGGCGGCTTTTGCGTTACGCTTCGCTCGTCGTTGGCTTTGGCCTTGCCTCGAGTTCTCGGATAGAACGGTTGCGGTGGATGAGCTCGTCATTGCGCACAGAGGAGAAGAATTCATATTCACTCATAGCCCTCCTGCCGTAGAAATCGAGGAAGTCAGACTGTATGGGAGTCTGCTTGAGCATCTCCTCGTTTTCATCGAGGAACTCCTGGTACTGACGGTAGGCGTGGCTCTCGAAGACATAGTTGAGTTCAAGTGCGGAGCGACGTGAAATCATGTACAGAAGGTAGACCACCCAGAAGTACACGAGGGCGAAGAGTAGGGGAATGAGAGTGAAGCGGAAGAAACCATGGTCTTTCTTCTTGCGGGCGAGGTGCGAGATGACCACCACGTGCATGGTTTCGTTGTCCTGAGCAAAGCGGCTGAAGGCACTGGTTTTGCAGAGCTGAATGGCGATGCCCTCGTTACCATGAAAGGCCGATACCATCGTGTAGGCGGCAACTTCCCACGACTGGTAGGGAATACGGGCGATAACCTCTATGGCCTTAAACTTCCCGTAGGAAGGGCGTTTGCCGTACATCAGGGTTCCGCTTCCAACGAGGATAGCGCCAAGGATTCTCGCTACGATGCCGGTTTTATATCCGTCATACGTGCGGGCGTACTGGGCTCTTAGATGGGGGTCGGCAAGCTCGCGCACCAGAGCCTCATGCGACTCAAATTCCTCATTCATGTTCCACCAACTCTAGCACATCAGGCCCTTTGTATCGTATAGTGACCCTAATGCAGGCAGTTATCATGGCCGCGGGGGAGGGTAAGCGCATGCGTCCTCTGACGCTCGAACGCCCCAAGCCTCTCGTCGAGGTGGCTGGGAAGCCCATACTGATTCATGTGCTCGACGCGCTTCCGAAAGAGATAACTGAGATTGTTATCGTCGTGGGCTATAAGCACAAAATGATTGAGGAGTTCCTGGGCACCTCCTACAAAGGACTCCCGGTCACCTTTGTTCGCCAGTGGATGCCAGCTGGTACTGCCCACGCTCTCTCGGTCGCCCTTCCGTTTATTAAAGGCCGGTTCCTTCTCATGAATGCTGATGATATTCACGGACCGGAGGCGCTCGCGGAAGCAGTGTCGCATCCACGTTCAATATTGGTGGCCGAGAGCGCGCACCCGGAGACTATGGGCGTGGTCTCGGTTGCCGCTGACGGCACGCTCGAGGGAATCATCGAGAAGCCGGAGAATCCGGTAGGCAACCTCGTGTCGACCGGAGCTATGGTGCTTGATCAGGAACTCTTCGAGTACGAAGCACTTCGTCACATCAGCGGGGAGTACTTCATGACGGACCCGCTGGCTCTCTATGCCAAGGAACACCCAATGACGGTGGTGCGCCAAGGGCTCTGGATTCCAGTGGGGACTCCGGCAGACATAGAGGTGGCGGAAAAGCGGCTCATTGAAGGAAGGGCGTAAAAATAGTAAGGTGCGGTTACTGCTGATGTAGCTCAGGTAGTTAGAGCATGGGACTCATAAACCCAAGGTCGGAGGTGCAAGTCCTCCCATCAGCACCATGGATACCACTACCCTTATTGGGGTCATCGGCGCGACCCTCCTTCTGTTGGCCTTTATAGGGAACGCGGTAGGGAAAATGGAGCACGATGGTGTCGGGTACATCATCCTCAACCTGGTCGGCGGGGTGTTCCTTGTGTGGTACGCCTCCCTCATTGGCTCATGGCCGTTTATCGTCATTGAGTCGGTCTGGGCCATTGTCGCGTTCCGGGGACTGTGGGAGAAGCTTGCCGGGGGAGGCAAAACCCGTTAGAGTGCCCACTGTTACCACCTTGCAGCGGTAGCTCAACTGGTTAGAGCACCCGCCTGTCACGCGGGAGGTTGCGGGTTCAAGTCCCGTCCGCTGCGCACTACAGGACTAACGTCCTAGAATACAGAAAGACCGCCTCATTGGGCGGTCTTTCTGGTTCAAACGCCTGCTATTATTTCTACATGGTTCCTTTGGAATACGCATATCTTGTCGGAGACATCGCGCTTCTCATTATCTGGCTCGTGCTCTTTACTCGTCGGCCAGATATACGACAAGAGATGCTGGTTATGAGTTTGCTCATCGGTGCTTTCAGTGTGCTCACTGCGTACTACTGGTGGACGTATGACTGGTGGCATCCTCTCACTATTACTGGGACTCGCGTTGGGGTAGAGGACTTCCTTATGGGTTTTGCAGCAGGAGGCATCATGTCTGCTGTATATGAGATAGTCTTCAAGAAGAAGTACTATAAGCGTAAATCGCATCACCATTGCCCTGGAGGTCTCACGATTCTTTTCATGCTTGCGTTCCTCACTTCATGGCTCGTGTGGGGAGTGGGACTCACTTCATTCTGGGCTAGTACGATAGCTATGCTTGCCACAGCAGCACTCTTCTTTTACTTCAGGCGCGACCTATTCACGAACGCGCTCTTGAGTGGTGCGCTCATGGCAGCTATCTCATTCCTGTTCTACTTCGCCATCATGCTGGTCTCTCCTGGATGGATAGAAACCTCCTATAGCTGGGAGCATCTAAGCGGAGTACTTCTCATCGGCATACCCGCAGAGGAAATAATCTTCTGGTTCCTTGCAGGTGTCGTGTTCGGACCCTTCTATGAGTATTGGCAGGGCGAGTATCTTCGTTCTCAAGGACGTAAGTCAGGAAGGTAAACTCGTTCTCCTCGTGCTAGTGCCTCCCGTATCCTGGTTCCAATATCACGCACATGTGAGTGCTAAGATTTACCGATGCCGCTTCATAACCGCCACCGCATAACCGACCGCGTGCACATCCCGCACGAGGAAACCAAAGAATTAGCGCATGGTGTGAAGCTCCTTGCGTGGGCGAGGACCGTCAGGTGGGTGGGGTGGGGGTTTGGTGAATCCCTGCTCCCTCTGTTCATCTTTGCGTTCTCCGCTTCCTATGCCGAAGCGGGACTCCTGTCCTCTATCTACAGCATCGCGCTTCTGGTGGCGCTTCCGATTGTAGGCATGCTCGCCGACCGCATGTCCGCAAAGGTGCTTATCATTGCGGGTCTTGCGCTCTATCCGTTGGTAGGTCTCGGGTACTTTCTTGCAGGCGCGGTGGGTGTCGCGCTCTTCGTTGTGCTTGCGCGCCTTATAAACGGTGTGTCATGGGCGCTTGAGAGCGTGGGTATTGATACCTACTACCGCCGGGTAACTGATCGAAAACTTCTTGCCTCCTCCTTTGGCTATATCGAAACGTTCGCCTACGCGGGGTGGATACTCGCAGCGCTCATAAGCATGTTCTTGGTGACGGTAATTCCTGTGCACTATCTCCTGCTGCTTATCTTGCCGTTCTCCCTACTCGCCATCCCGATTGCACTCATGGCGCCCAAGGACACGCCACGTCCTGTGGTGAATCCACTCAAGACCTTTGAGTCCTACAAGAGCGCACTGACCGAGTGGGGGACATGGGACATGCGTCTCAAACTCCTTGGCGTCCTGGTCCTTTTCATGGGTGTCATTGATACACTCACCGGACTCTTCATCCCTATTGATGCGTATATGGAAGGCGCGAACTTCCAGATGGTGGTCGTGCTCGCTATTGTCGCAACCATCCCACGGGTCTTCGGCTTCATGCTCGGCAAACTTGCAGACCACCACAACAAATACAAGCTCGTTATGTGGGGGCTTCTTGGTGTTGCGGTGCTTATGACTGCGCTCGCATTCTTCCCGGGCTATGCGGTTCTTCTTGTTGTTTCCTTCCTCCTCTGTGTGTTGATGGAACTGTTCACCGTTATCGGGAAAGCACTGGTGACCACGCTTGGTCCTGAAGACCACTACGGAGTGCGAGGAAGTACCTTCCAAAGCATTGCGACTATGGGGAACTTGGTGGCGCCTCTCCTGATAGGCATCTCGCTTGACGTGCTTGGGTTTGGAACACTCGTAAGCATTCTCGCCGTGATTGCGGTGGTGATTGGGCTCGCGTTCCGCATGGTTGCTCGAAGGAGTTGACAGAGTACGGCGATTGTATTTTAATTTTCCTATGTCCGCCGAAGCATCCCGAGCGTGGAGAAAGCCAATACCGCAGAACGTAGAACCGGATTTCGAGCCGAAGATACGTTTCAGTACCCGGGACGAACAGGATGCGGCCATCAAGCGCGTGGTGGATGAAATCAATCTCGAAATCGTTCGTAACGGATACCAGGTCAACTCGGACGTGAACCTCGATGTGTTCGGGGACGTGCCGCTACCTGCACTCACGGAAATGCAACTTGTCGCAGATCTCTGTCGCCAGTACCTCGCGCGCCCTGCGGAAGACGACCATTTCCCAACGCATACAGAACGTAGAGTGTTCAAGTCACGCCATAAGGAACAGCTCGGCAACGAGTTCCGCATGCGTTTCGAGAACAACCGCTTCAGGCTCAGTCTTACTACTGGTCTAGCGTCTCGATTCAAGTTGTTCCGGGACATGATAGACCCGGCACGTCGAACTGCCTTCTCGAAGCGTGACCCACTGTACCCAGTGCCTCAGAAAGAGGAGCTCTGCGCTGCAATCGACAAAGTTATTGAGCTCCTGCACCCCATTAACGGTTTCCAGGAGCGCTATGAAAACATGAGTATGCTTGGAAACCCAGAGAAGGGCGAACTGGGGAAGCTTGATGTCGTCGACTTAGTGAGCGAGGCTGCAGCAACCTACCTCACTATCGTTACAGGCCGCCCTATCCTCGACGAGCTTAAAGTACTCGACCAGGCCGCAAGGGCGCACGCTGCTCTTACTCGACAGTCACGGACTTCGCAAGATTCCTAGGTTTGTCGATAGGGAGTTCGCGCTCAAGTGCGACGTAGTAGGCAAAGAGCTGGAGGGGAATGGTGGTCAGTATAGGCATGAAAAGCTCGTCTGCCTCGGGAACCGTGATGACATCATCAGCAAGGCCCTTAAGGTCGTTTTCTTTTCCTTCGGTTGTAATCGCAATAATGCGTCCACCGCGGGCGCGAATCTCCTGCATGTTGGACTTTGATTTCTCGTACATGGAATCATTCGGTGCAAGCACGACGGAAAGGAAAGAAGGTTCAATGAGCGCGATAGGGCCGTGCTTCATTTCACCTGCGCCGTAGGCTTCAGCGTGTATGTAGGAAATTTCCTTGAGCTTGATAGCGCCCTCGTACGCGACAGGGTACTGCATCTTGCGGCCGAGAAAGAAGGCGCCGGTAGTGTCAGCGTAGCGCTTAGCGATGTCGCGGATTGTGTCATGGTTAGCGAGGATAGAGCGCGCAAGTTCAGGAATGCGGGCAAGCTCCTTCACCAAGCGTTCGCCTTCAGGAGCAGAGAGTCCGTTGTTGCGGCCAAGAAGAAGCGCGACGAGCGCAAGCACCGTCATCTGAGAGACCACTGCCTTGGTTGAGGCGACGCTTATCTCAGGACCTGCGTGGTTGTAGACGCCTGCGTCAGTTTCGCGAGCGATAGAAGAACCCACGACGTTCACGATGCCGAGGCAGAGTATGCCGTGACGCTTTGCTTCGCGAATAGCTTCAAGCGTGTCGAGTGTCTCGCCGGACTGAGAGATGGCAAAGAGAATGGTGTTCTCGGGGTCCATCGTATTCCTGCGGTAGCGCAGCTCTGAAGCGAGCACGGTCTCGACTGGGATGCCGGTCAGCTCTTCGATAAGAAGCTCACCAATCTGGGCGGCGTAAAAGGCACTGCCGCAGGCGGTAATCACAATGTTCTTCACTTTCTTGATGCGGGGGAGTACATCGCGCAGCCCGCCAAGGTTCACCTCACCACTTGAAGGAACGAGACGACCACGAAGCGAGTTCTCGATTGCTTCGGGGATTTCCATCATCTCCTTGAGCATGAAGTGCTCGTAGCCTTTCTTCTGTGCGGACTCGATATCCCACTCGAGTGTCTCCACTTCCTTGGTGAGTGGTTCCTGCGAGAGGGTGGTGACGCGGTAGCCGTCGGGAGTGAGTACGGCGATTTCGCGGTCGTCCAGATAAATGACGTCGCGAGTGTGTTTGAGGATTGGTGTAGCGTCAGAGGCGACGTAGTACTCGTCCTTACCGATGCCAAGCATGATAGGGGAGGCGAGGCGTGCAGCCACAATCTTCTCAGGCTCGCGCTTGCTGGCGACGGCAAGGCCGTAGGTGCCGCGCACTTCCTTGAGTGCCGCTGCCACCGCTTCCTCCAGTGGTACATCCTTTGTGTACTTGCTTGCGATGAGGCCAGCGAGGACTTCGGTGTCGGTGTCTGACTTGAAGGTCATGCCGGCGGCAACAAGCTGTTCCTTTATATCAGCATAGTTCTCGATAATGCCGTTATGGACCAGCCAGACCTCACCACTCTCGTCTGAGTGTGGGTGGGCGTTGAGTTCCGTTGGAGCGCCATGGGTGGCCCAGCGGGTGTGTGCGATGCCACAGGTGCCCTCGAAGGAGGCAGGGAGCGCATCAGCAAGCATAGCGACCTGGCCTGCGCGCTTCATAGAGCCTGCACCACTTATATAGATGCCGGCGGAGTCGTAGCCTCGGTACTCAAGGGCTCTAAGCCCATTCATCAGAATGGGGGATGCATTGCGGGGGCCTATGTAGCCAACGATTCCACACATAGTGTTAATGGGAAGAGTATACCGTTAGTAACTTCGCGCAAGCATACCAGGTTACCTGGTGAAGATTGAAAGAAGTCCCGTAATCGGCTAGGATGCGGGAACGCCGATGTAGCTCAGTTGGTAGAGCGCGTCCATGGTAAGGACGAGGTCTCCGGTTCGATCCCGGACATCGGCTCCATAATTAGTTGACGATCGGAAGGCCTCCAAGATCTTCCTTTTGAATCTCTGTGTAGAGCGGGTTGCGCAGCAGGGCAGGCTTTCCGTCGCGCTCAACAACGTAGTAGGCGAATCCTTTCATCTGCTTTACGAGTGCGTAGTCAGCGTGTCCAGGAAGTCCTGCTGGGTCTGGATCATCAAAGTGGACAGGGCTGTCGTCTGCGGTGACGAAGTAGGTCTTTCCGATGTTCACGGCGAGGTGTCCGTGGCCTGATGGCATGTAGACCTCGTCACCTGCCTTGACCGGGACAGCGGTGAACTCTTCAATGACGTCAGGTGTTGCTCCCATCTTCTGTCGTAGGATGATTCCCTCGCCAAGGAGTATCCAGTACGTCTCATCGAGATCTCCTATATGGTAGTGGCCGTAGGTTTTGATGTATTCATCACCCACAAGCCCAGGTTCCCAGACGGTAATGTTCCTTTGGTCCGTGCCGCCACGAATCATGTAGTAGTGCACTGAAGGCCCTGGGAGCTCTGGATGGAGGAGTACCTCCTGCATCTTCTCGTGCGTACGTGCTGCGTAGTGTTTTGGTACGTTGTTGAAGTCCATAGAAATAAGTATACCGCGTTGCGCGAGCCTCGCTAAAAGGCTATAAAAGGTACGCGCCACCGTAGCTCAGTTGGTAGAGCATCTCACTCGTAACGAGAAGGTCGCCAGTTCAATCCTGGCCGGTGGCTCCAAAATCAAACCCAATTCGGATTTTCCGGATTTAGCCCGCGCCGAATGCAATTCCCCCCAATGAATTAAAGGCATTCCGCGCGCTTCGCGCGCGTGGAGGGTGAGGTTCAATCCGAAAATTTTCTGGAGGGGCAATTTTTTCGAGGCATAGTCCTCGCTCTTTGCGATTTCACCCAGACGCGAAGCGTCCAAAATCCAGTTGCGAACAGGTTCAACCCACAGGGTTGGGGCTTGTTCGAGTTTGCCGATTTGTTCCTCCAAAGTCCGCTTGTCGGACATAAGGGACTTGCGACGCGAAAGGTACTCTTCGCGCTCTAAGTCCTCGGCAACATATAAATCGGTAAGGCGAGCGAGAGTGCGCGAAATTTCTAAAATTTGCTCGCGCAAGCCATTCACGGCCGCAGACGCGCTTGTAGAAGCGTCTGCGGCTTCGCGGTCGAGAAGCGCGAGAAACGGCGATACCCATTCCCTCGGCATACAGTATTTGCCGAGCAGAGCCGAGAGTTGCGAATTGAGTAATTCGCTTCGTATCGGCGACTCGGCGCATTTTTGCGTCTTTGATTTGCGGGTACAACGATAATAAGTGTAGTGATGGATGTTGCCGTTCTTTTGGTGCTTTTCTTTCACTTCAGCGGTAATGGCCATTCCGCACCCACCACAGCGCAACAAGCCGGTATACGGACTTGGAACGGCTTTTGTCGCAAGTGTTCGGCCGCGACTGCGGAGGACGGTATTTGCGCGGTCAAAGAGTTCTTTTGAGATAATGGGAGTATGTGTCCCTTCGTGGGTTTCTCCGGCGTAGCGGAAGTGGCCGTAGTAAAAAGGGTTTTGGAGGATAAAGGAAACGCGAGAGATATGGATACGACGATTTCCTTTGGACATCGTGCCGGACTTTTCGAGCCACGCTGTCAGGTCGTCGAGGGATACTTTTCCGATTGCGTATTGTTCAAATAGTTCTTGAACGAGTTTTGCGTTTTTCTTGTGAACACGAATAGTTTTGGTGCGCGGGTCGTTCAGGTAGCCGATAGGGGCAAGGCCGGGGTACACACCCGTTCGCGCTTTCTGCCGTAAACCACGCGCGGTATTCGCGGAGAGTTGGCGAATGTACTCATTCGCCATGCCGAGTTCAACGGACATCATCAATACATTGTCGTTTGGGTAGTGCGAACGGTCGTGCGTTTGGATGTGGCAAATCACGCCTTGTTGCAACAGCCACTGTACTTGTCCGCCGTCTACAGGATTTCGCGCGAGCCGGTCAATTTTCCAGCAGATTATTCCTTGCGCTTCGCCGCGTCCAATGCGCGACATCATGTCGTTGAAAAGTAGGCGACCGGGAATCTTTGCGGATTTCTTTTCAACAAACTCTTCAGCGATTTCTAGTCCCTCGCGTTTAGCGAGTGAACGCAATTCGGAAAGTTGTGCCTCAATGGACAAAACTTGCTTGTCCTCGACATCGGTGCTTTTGCGGGCGTAGAGAAAATATTTTATCATACCACTAGTATCTTATACGATACTATTCCCACATAATATATCAAACCGTTATAGTGTGGAGAATGAAAAGCGAGGCGCAACAGCTCGGTCGGAATCTGAAAAAAATTAGAACGAAAAAGTCTATCTCGCAGGGCGACATTGCGCGTGCGCTTAATGTCGCCCGGAGTTTTGTGAGCGATATAGAAAATGGGAAGCGTAACCCTACGCTCGCAACAATTGCAAAGTTAGCAAAAGCGGTCGGAGTATCTACCAGCGAACTATTGAAATGAATTGCGGGGAGTCCGCCGTTTTATAATTTTTCCTAAAAACGGCGGAAGTAGTGCGCGCACGGGAGGGAGGGGTAAGCACACCA
Source organism: Minisyncoccota bacterium (assembly GCA_018062165.1). GTDB lineage: Bacteria > Patescibacteriota > Minisyncoccia > Phycocordibacterales > Phycocordibacteraceae > C7867-001. The sequence goes on along the minus strand of JAGOSU010000006.1, from coordinate 1,951 downwards.
TGTATTTGTATTGTCCCCTCCAGAAAATTTTCGGATTTGGAATTTTGTGAACCCACCTCCACGCGCGCGAAGCGCGCGGAATGCCTTTAATTCATTGGGGGGAATTGCATTCGGCGCGGGCTAAATCCGGAAAATCCGAATTGGGTTTGATTTTGGAGTCCCTATTGAACCACGCTCGAACCTATTTCTCCACTCACCCCAACCCCTGACCTCTCGCGCCTCGCGGACTCGGCGCTCACCCGCGCGCGGACGCGCGGGAACACCCCAGCCGCCGAGGACGGCGGCTCCTCCGCACCCCACGCTCTTTTCCTTGCTTTCCTGATTTGTTTCGGCGGTGGAATGCAAGAGAATGGAAAAGCAAAGAGCGTGGGTGCGGATTTTTGTGGTGCGGGGCGAAAATATGTTGCTGTACACAGGGGGGGGTTCGGCACGCATAGCGCACCGAACTTGGGTTATAATTTGGTCAAATGAACTTGGCCGAATCGCGGGGGGGGGGTAGGAAATATACACTCGCAGTTTTTGCGTTAGTTTTCTTACTTTCTGCGCTTCCAGCGCAAGCCGCTTTGTATGCGCCGGGCGAAACGCTTGACCCTGCGTGTGCGCCTACCGATTTGAATTGTGGTGTTCAAACGGTCGTTGGAACTGGAACGACCGGACAAGTCCCGTACTATGCGGCGAATGGTGGCGTACTAACAGCAACTTCCTCAATCACAATATTGTCGAATGGAAATGTCGGCATTGGCACAACATCGCCATCAGCGCAATTTAGCATTGCCGGAAAAGCTGGTGGGGCAGTACCACTTTTTGTTATATCAACATCGACCGCTGCATTTGCGACTTCAACGGCGTTCTTGGTAAACACAAATGGTTTGGTCGGAATTGGAACGACAAGCCCACGTGCGCCTCTCGAAGTAAACGGTCATGCGATTATTGATAATGCTTATATCGTCATAAATAACAATCCGAGTGTTGCAAATTTCTTCTTTGGCAACGACGATGGCTATGACATTACGAGTGGTGCAGGCAACATGGGTATCGGTCTACATGCTCTGCAACTGCTTCAGGACGGCATCAATAACACCGCCATTGGTTGGGATTCGCAGATGTTTAATATAACTGGAGACAACAATACCTCGGTTGGTGAAGATGCACTTAAAAATGTTATAGGTAACGGCAATACCGCTTTGGGATATACGTCTGGTTATTCGATTACGAGTGGCACTCAAAACACGTCCATGTCGCCGCTCAGCCTCTATAATCTGACGACAGGCTCATACAATGTTGCGTTAGGACACAACGCTGGAAATGGACTCCAAACCAACTCAAGTAACAATGTCCTAGTTGGATATGGTACGTTCAACTCAACGGCGACTGCAAACAACAATACTGCAGTGGGCTACGGGGCTGGGTACTACTCCACGGGTTCAAGCAACGTATTTCTCGGATACAGCGCCGGTCTTAACGAGACAAACTCGAACCGGCTCTATATAGATAACAAAGGAGGGTCTGCTTCAACCGCACTCATCTACGGAGTTTTTGATGCTTCAATAGCAAATCAGTCAGTCACAGTAAACGGAAGACTTGGTATTGCGACAACGAGTCCAGTCTCAAGGTTGGCGCTTGATGCAGATTCCGCAACGACGGGAATCACTCTCACAGACTTCTCAGGGTCTGGACCAAATAGAGTTATCGACGCATACACTCCAAACAGTACACTCGGCGGCTATTTTATTACGAATCCTAACACATACTCTGCTCATTTTGGCTTGAGTGGAGATACCGCGCAAATCGGCTCCACTAACGCTACGCCTGTGCAATTAGTTACAAATGGAGTTGCGCGCGTATACCTCAACACCACAGGGAACGTCGGCATTTCCTCTACTACTCCTTGGCGTACTTTTTCTGTAAACGGCACAGTAGCACTCAACGGCCTTACTTCTTCCGCAACCGG
>JAGOSU010000043.1 GCA_018062165.1 Minisyncoccota bacterium | reverse complement strand
GGTCTATATCTACAAGAAGGCAGAGCGTCTTGCTAAGGCCATTCACATGGTGGCACCAGCATTCACCTCAACCCCCGCACTTCGTGACCGAATCATTGGCGTGTCCGTTTGTTTGGTTGATAGCGCAGTGTGCACTCCCGGCCAGGCTCGCGATGTTCTTTCCCGCGAACTCCTCGCCCTTTCAAGCGTCCTCTCTATTGCCCGCGCTACCGGCATGCTCTCACCCATGAATGCTGACATCATCGCGCGTGAGGCCCGCCATCTTCTCGAAGAGATTGCCAACTACGAAGACCCACACGTTACTTTTGAGGAGACCCCAAACCTCTCACATGCTTTGAAGTCCGGAAAGCCCTCAAGGCCACAAAAGCGCGCACCAGTTGCCAAGGAACCAACCGTTTCTTCTAAAGGACAAGATAAAGGACAGGTGAAGTCATCTGACAGCAGCAGGAGGGATTCGATTCTCTCCGTCCTGCGCTCCAGGGGCCCGTCCTATATAAAGGACATTTCCATCGTGGTACGCAACGTGAGTGAGAAGACCATCCAGAGGGAGCTCCAGAACCTTGTCCTTGAAGGAGTAGTCGCTAAAACAGGTGACCGTCGCTGGACGACCTATAGCCTCGTCTCTTCAGTATAAGGACACCTACCAAAAGGTACCCTTCATTGCGGAACTTCATGAACTGAAGTACTATCCGACCTGTGGTAACCGTATAGGGAAGGGGACACAAAAAAGGCCGGAAACGGCCTATTTCCGTATCCACCTCTTTAGCGCGGTTATCCACATTGAGTTTACAGGGCTTTCGAGCGGCTTCTCGCTATACTGCTAGATACGGCAGTCAGTGGGTTAGGACTGCTCGGTAATGACTGTACGTTGATAAGTGAATAGTGCCTGAGGGCACACTCAAACAAAGGTAGCGCTCGTAAGAGCCTGCCTGTTCACTCGTCAGAATGTATAGACGCCGAGACGGATGCTAATGACCTTACGGATGAATTCAGGAAGAATAAACTTTGCCAGCTAGCCGATGGGACGCGAGTCGATACTGCGCCTCGTCGGATAGTATAGGAACCTGTGCGAACTGATTACAAAGAAACTAAAGGTACGCGAAGTGCACCATATTAGCCGCACTTCACGTACTGGAAAATTACTTAAAAACAAACATGAACATTGCAACTACGAACGTAATTGCGAAGATCGCGGCAGTTGTCGCCGGTCTTGGTCTCGTGGCTATGTCTTTTGCTTCGTTTGCTCCAGCAGCACGCGCAGCAACTCAGGCTGAGCTCGAGGCACAGATCGCAGCGCTTATGGCGCAGATCGCAGCTATGAGCGGTGGTTCTACGTCTTCTGGTTCAGCTACCTTCATGGTGGATCTCACCATTGGTTCTACTGGCCCTGACGTAACCGCACTTCAGAACTGGCTTATCAGCAAGGGATACAGCATCCCAGCAGGTGCAACTGGTTACTTCGGTGCCCAGACTGCAGCTGCTCTCGCAGCCTTCCAGGCAGCAAACGGTATTTCTCCAGCAGCTGGTTACTTTGGTCCGATCACTCGCACCAAGGTTAACGGCATGGCAGGTGGTTCTACTGGTGGCAGCACTGGTGGCTCAACGGGTGGTTCTTCCTCTGACGAGGAGGGTTACCTCGATGAGTTCGACAGCCTTTCAACCTACACCAACGAGGAAGTTGGCGAGGACGAGGAGGATGTTGCTGTTCTCGGTGTTGAGATGGAGGCAGTAGACGCTGATCAGACGATCGAGCGCGTATCTGTTGAAATCGAAATCGGCACTGAGTCTGGATCGGATGACCTCGATGATTACATCTCTGAGGTTTCCGTCTGGCTTGATGGCGAGGAGCTCGATCGCATGGACGTCGATGACGCTTCCTACGATCGTGACGGTGGTGACACCGGTGCAGATGATCAGTGGACGTTCCGCTTCACGGGCCTCGATGGCATGATCGCAGAAGGCGACATGGGCGAGCTCGTTGTAGCCGTCACTGGCGTCAGCAACCTCGACACAGGTGATGCAACCGAGTGGCAGGTCCGCGTTCCGTCTGACGGAATCCGCGCGGTATCTCCAAACGGTGTTGATGACACCTACGACAGCAGCGACTACGAGACTAACTTCACGGTGGAGACCTTCTCTGACGCGAACGACGTTGAACTTCGCGCAACTCTCGGTGACGAGAACCCTGACGAAGGCGTAGCAGTTGTTGACGACGAGGGCGATGAGATCGTCCTCCTCGAGGGCGAGCTCAAGGCAGAGGGATCAGATGTTGATCTCACCATGCTCCGCTTCGCTCTTACGTCGGTAAACGCAGACATCGAGGATATCTCTGATGAGCTCAGCCTCGAAATTGATGGCGAGGAGTTCACCGAGAACATCCCTGATGGTGCAGGTACGACTGAGAACGTTGACTTCGATGATATCGATCTCACGATCTCTGAGGACGACACGATTACCTTCCGCGTTACGGCGCAGTCGGCAACCTCGTCTGTCCTTGCAACGCAGGACATCACGCTTGATGCAAACCTCACCGTCGCTTCGACGGAGGCAGAGGATGCTTCTGGCGAGGACCTTGCGACTGCAGACCTCACTGGTACGGCAAACGGCGAGAACCAGCACATCTTCACGGTTGTGCCGGACATCGAAATCGTTTCGACCGACATCGATGAGAACGACAACGGTTCAGCTCCGGCTGAGGCCGCAACTGCCACCATCGTTGTAGATGTTACTGCCCTCGGTGGTACCCTCTACCTCAACGGTGACAACGAGTCTACGGAGAACAAGAGGTTCTTCGTTGGCCAGGTCTACGGTTCCAGCGTCTCGGCTTCTACGACTGCTTCTTCTACGACCTACTCTCTCTCGGGTGAGTACGACGTAACGAACAGCGGCGCAGATGACGAGTACTACACGGTTAACGAGGATGACACTGTCCGCATCACGATCACTTCGGTCGTGAACCAGGCAACTGTCACCACGAGCTCCGTGCTTGCTGGTCTCAAGGCCCTTCTCTTCCAGTTCGGTACCGACGCAACCAGCGATACAACTCGCTCGGCCGTTGACCTCGACTGGACTGACTTGACTGACGAGACCCAGACGGGAACCGTCTCTCTTGTTAACGCTTCCTAATCCCTAGTCCTCACGGACAACGGTTAGTAAGAGGTTAAGAACCAAAAAGGCCCCTTCGGGGGCCTTTTTGGTATATATACCCGTGCTATTCTTCCCCTGTGAAGAAGTACCTCCTTGAGTTCTTTCAGTTCCTCGCAGGCTTCGCGGTTATCCTTGTGCTCGCGTTTATCGTCCTTCAGGTTGCAGGGTAGGGGACAATACGCTACAGTCCTCTGGTACGGACCGAAGACAGCAGGCATCCATAAGCCCTGCCGAGGACTCAAAGGAAGGCGAAAGCCTTCCGGTCGAATGTCTCCAATGGTCCCGAAAGGGGCCCTTTTCGTATCCGTACACCAACGAACACTATGGCAATCACCAAAGCAAAGAAGGCTGACATCGTCGCGAAGATTGCGGATTCTCTTAAGAACGCAGTCTCTGTGGTGTTTGTCCGCTTCAACAAGATAACGGTCGCTGATACCAGCGCCATGAGGAAGGCCCTCAAGGCGGAAGGTACCGGCTACTACGTCGCAAAGAAGACGCTTCTCAAGCGTGTGCTTACTGATGCAGGGTACAAGGGAGAGCTTCCGGAACTTCCGGGAGAGGTCGCCATTGCCTGGAGCGATACCGACGCTACGGCGCCGGCACGCGGCATCTTTGATCACGGCAAGAAGCACGAGGGTCTTTCGATTCTCGGCGGAATGTTTGAGGGCGCGTTCATGGACGCAGTGAAGATGAAGGAGATTGCAACAATCCCATCACTTCCAATATTGCGTGGCATGTTCGTCAACGTCATCAACAGCCCTATCCAGGGCTTGGTGGTCGCGCTCGACAAGATTCGGGAAGGGAAGAGTGCGTAATTACTGAACACTTAAACTATTTACTATGGCAGATGACACAACCCAGGATGCAGCAGCAGTTGAAGAGACTGCCGCTCCAGCCCCTGAAGTAAAGGAAGAGGCCCCAGCCGCAGCTCCTGTTGAGGAGAAGGCAGAGGTAGAGGTTCCAGCTAAGTTCAAGAAGCTCGTTGAGGAGGTTGAGAACATGACTGTTCTTGAGCTTTCTGAGCTCGTGAAGGTACTCGAGAAGAAGTTCGGCGTCTCCGCAGCAGCGGTCGCAGTTGCAGGTCCTGCAGCAGGCGGCGCAGCAGGTGAGGAGAAGTCCAGCTTCACGGTCGAGCTTACCGACGGCGGCGCAAACAAGATCTCCGTCATCAAGGCGGTGAAGGAGGCGCTCGGTCTTGGACTCAAGGAGGCCAAGGACCTCGTCGATGCAGCTCCGTCAGTCCTCAAGGAGGGCGTGAAGAAGGAGGACGCAGAGGACCTCAAGAAGAAGGTGGAAGAGGCAGGCGGCAAGGTTACCCTCAAGTAACACCCGTTTCGCTTTGGAAAAGCCCCCGCATTGGGGGCTTTTTTATTTGCTGCGGTAAGATAGAAGCATGAAGACGTACCCCGAGTTCTACCAATCTATCGACAAACCATTTTTTGCTCCTCCCGAGTGGATGTTCGGTCTCGCATGGGGAATCATCTACCCGCTTATCGCCATCGCGTTTGTCTATCTCGCGTATCTCACCTGGAAGAAGAAGGTACCGGTCTCACTCATTGCGGTCTTTGCGGTGAACCTCATTGCCAACTTCTTGTTCACTCCCATCCAGCTCGGCCTTGATGCACTCTGGCCAGCAAGTGTCGATATCCTCATCGTCCTCGGGACGCTCCTGTACTTGGAGATACGGTTGTTCCGGTACTCGAAGATTCTCTTCGTCCTGCTGCTTCCGTACCTCCTGTGGGGCGCCTTTGCCACCGTCTTACAGCTCACGATTACCTTCATTAACTAGGCTTTAGTCGTAGAGGGAGTGGTCGCCAACAGCTAGAAGGGCAGCGGAAGAATTCACCTTCTCCCACGTAAATACGATGCGGTATTTGTAGTTTACCGAAAAGCTCAAGTACCCGGCGAGCTCACCCTTAAGTTTGTGGACGCGTAACGTCTGATGGTTCTTGAGGTTTTTGAAAAGTTCTATTTTATCTACCACTTCGTCTTGGAGCGCTTTGGGCAGTTTCTTGTACTGCCGAATGAAGGCAGGTTTGTAGCCAACCTCAATCATGGAGGTTAGCTAAGTTTCTTTGCAAGCTTACGCAAATCACCATGAAGCGTAGGTCCCTGGTCGGCTTCGAGTATGGCACGGACGGCTTCGCGCTCTGCGAGCTTCTGGAGGGCGCGGCGCATCACATCAGCCCGGTTTGCACCCACACCTTCTTCAACGAGGGTATCAAGACGCTCTGCGAGTTCGGGGGAGAGGGGGACAGATATGGTGGCCATATGGGTACGATTGATTAATATGATAATATAAT
>JAGOSU010000042.1 GCA_018062165.1 Minisyncoccota bacterium | reverse complement strand
TCGCCTACCGGCACTACATCGGTGTCATAGAGAAGAATGTCTGCTGCCATAAGCATCGGGTAAGTAAAGAGTCCGGCATTGGCCTCAAGACCCTTTGCCACCTTGTCCTTGTATGCGTGTCCAAGCTCAAGAAACTTCACCGTGACGAGACAATCAAATATCCATGCAAGCTCGGTGTGCGCAGGTACGTCTGACTGCTTAAAGATAACCACCTCCTTCGGGTCAACACCTGCGGCAATGTAATCACGCACTACTTCCCGTGTGTTGGTGCGAAGTGCATCCGCATCTCGGAGCGACGTAAGCGCATGGTAGTCCACGACCATAAGGAAGCTCTCGTAGTCAGCGTACATATCAGCGTACGGTTTGAGTGCCCCGAGGTAGTTGCCTATGTGGAGGTCGCCAGAGGGCTGGAGTCCAGTGAGGAGTCTAGGTTTTGCCATATAGAAGGACTATATCAACCCTGTATGCGTTTCGCGAGTTCAGTAAGCTTGGCATCGTCTGCCCGCTCAGCGTCGTGAGAGGAGAGGTACCCAGGGTAGGTCTCAAAGTATTCCTTCTTTGAGGAGTGAATAGGCTTCCAGCTTCCCATGTCTTTGGTACCGTGCATGGGCACAAGCTTCACATGTGCGTGATTGACGCCGAAGCCTTCGGCAATCATTCCGGTGCGGCCAACATCTTCGAGTTTTGCATCAAGCACCTTTCCTACTTTCTTTGCTGCCAAGAGCAAATGAGTGAATACGTCTTCTGGAAGGTCGAAGACATAACTCTCGTAATGTGCCTTTGGAATAACTACCGTAAAGCCTTCTGTATTTGGAAACGGAGTGAGGAAAGCCAGGTGCTGGTCGTCTTCCCAAACCTTGTATGAAGGGGCTTCTCCGGCAGCAATTTTGCAAAATATACAATCCATAGAGGTATTCTAGCACTACACAAAAGACTCCCGGAGGAGTCTCTTGAAATGGTGCGCCGGGCAGGATTCGAACCTGCGTAGGCCGAAGCCGACAGGTTTACAGCCTGTTGTAATTGACCACTCTACCACCGACGCTCTAGGGCGAATATAACAGAGAACGAAGCTTCCTTCCAGCTTACTTAAGGGCAAGCACCAGCACCTCTCGTCTTCCCTTTCGGAAGAGCGCCATGCCGTTGGTGAAGTCTGAGAGCGAAAGCATGCGGGCTGCATCCGTGATGGTTTCGCCGTTAAGGGTGATTCCCTTTGCCTCAATGAGGCGGCGCGCGTCTGACTTCGAGGTTGCGAGGTTTCCTTCAGTTAACACATCTACAACCGGGCGTACCACTTCTGCCTTCGCTACACGCACCGTGGCAACCTCACCGAGAATTACGGAGATTTCCTCCCTCGAAAGCGAAGCGAACTCCCGCCCTCCAAACAGCGCATCGGTTGCGGCAGAAGCCTGTGCGGCAGCAGCTGGCCCGTGTACAAGCTCAGTTACCAGACGTGCGAGCGTCTCTTGTGCAGTGCGTGCGGCAGGGTCTTTGGCGTGTGTTTCAAGGAGTGCGGCAATCTCTGGAAGCGGAAGAGCTGTGTAGAGCTTAAGGTACGTCTCGAGTCCTTGGTCTGGAAGGTTAATCCAGAACTGGTAGAACTTAAACGGACTGGTCTTCTTAGGGTCGAGCCAGACCGGCGTGCCTTCTGACTTACCAAACTTCTTCCCAGCTGCGTCCGTGACGAGCGGGCAGGTAAAGCAGTACGCTTCTTTAGCGAGCACTTTGCGCACGAGCTCAACACCCGAGAGCATGTTGGTCCACTGGTCAGCTCCTCCTATCTGCACCTCAATGCCCTTCTTCTTAAAGAGCGTGAGGAAGTCGTACCCCTGGAGTAACGAATACGAGAACTCAGTAAAGGAGATAGTCTCGTCAGGTGTATCAAGACGACGCTTGATGAGATCACGGCGGATCAGTTCGTTTACTGAAAAGTGCTTTCCGGTATCGCGCAGGAAGTCGATGACCTTAAGTTTCCCGAGCCACGAAGCGTTGTCTACCATCTCTATCTTCTTTCCCACCACCTTCTGTAGCTGCGAACGAAGGGCGCGCTTATTGCGCTCAAGGGTCTTCGCGTCAAGTAATGAACGCTCTCCCACCTCACGTGGGTCCCCAATCATGCCAGTACCACCTCCCACCAAAAACACAGTGCGATTCCCAGCGTCTGAGAGACGCTTCATAAGAAGAATCGGCACCAAGTGCCCCACGTGCATGGAATCGGCCGTTGGGTCGATGCCCAGATACACCCCACGCTTGCTGCTCAAAATGGCCTCAAGGGGAGAGGAAGAATGCTCCGCGAACCCGCGTGCTTTCAGGTCTTCGGCCAAGCTCATGACCGAAAGTATACCACTTAGGAGTGCAGGATAAGGCCCTCGCTGATGGAGTCTCCGGTCTGTACGCGGTGGATGGCTTCAGCCATAAGCGGCGCGATAGAGACAACGGTCACCTTAGGGTGTGCGAGCACTTCCTCGCGGTGGTCCACTGAATCGGTCACAATAATCTCCTCCACTTGAGAGGCAGAAAGGCGTTCAAGTGCCTTGCCGGTAAAGAGGCCGTGGGTCACCACGACGCGGATGGACTTCGGTTTGTAGGAAGCGAGGTGTTCGACTGCGCTGAAGATAGTACCGCCTGAGTCGAGCATGTCGTCAACCAAGAGGAGGTCGCGGCCTTCCACCTCTCCAATCATGGCAAAGGCTTCCGACTTGTTGTTCACGTGGAGGTCGCGCTGCTTGTACACGATAGCAACGTCGTCGACACCAAGGAGCCCTGCGTAGCTTGTAGCGCGTGGCACACCACCCTTATCTGGAGAAACCACCGTCACATTGGAAAGTTTGCGCTTCTTAATCTCAGGAATCAGTGCGTAGCTTGCGTAGAGGTTGTCCCACGCACACTGAATAAATCCCTGCGCCTGTTCGGTGTGGACGTCCACCGTGAGGATACGGTCAGCACCTGAGCGGCGAATCATATTAGCGACGACGGAAGCCGAGATTGGCACACGTGGCTGCTCTTTGCGGTCCTGACGAGCGTAGCCGAAGTATGGGAGCACGGCGGTAATCTCGCTCGCTGCAGCCCGGCGTGCAGCGTCGATGATAAGGAGGAGTTCCATCAGGTGATCATTCACCGGAGGAGTCGTCGGCTGAAGGATGAACACGGGGCGACGACGGAGGTTTGGGATGCCCTTCACACGCACCTCCCCGTCAGAGAAATAGGTCACTGGGTTGGTGACCTCTTTCTTAAGAATCTTGCCAATCTCTTGTGCAAGCTTCATGTTCCCATTACCAGCAAGCAGCACGAACTCGTCGGGGTTGTTGTTGATTTGGTTCATGAGATGCACTTTGCGTACCATAGATATGGAAAGTGGTTAGTACACAGTGATTCTAGGCCAAAGCGGGCAACTCCACAATGAAGCGGGAACCCTTGCCGGAACCGTCTGACTCAGCCCAGACACGTCCTCCATGTCCTTCGGCAAGCTGCTTAGCGACATAGAGCCCAAGCCCCGTACCGGTCGTGTTGACCTTGTTAGCGTCGCGGGCGCGGGTGAACTTCTCAAACAGCGACGAAATCTCATCTGCGCCAATACCGATTCCAGTATCGGTAATCGTTACCCGCACTTTGCCGACTTCTTTGGTAACCGCCACCGTGATACCTCCCTTCTCGGTGTACTTAATAGCGTTGTCTATGAGGTTCGTGATGACCTGCTTAATCTTCCCGATGTCTGCGCGGATAGTTATTTCGCCTGCTGGCTCAGCAGAAAGCGCAAGTTGCTTACGAGCGGCAACCGGTGTGAGTTCCTTCACAATCTGGGCGGTGAGGTGCGAGATATCAAACTCGCTCTTCTCATATTTCATCCTGCCCTGCTCAATGCGTGAAATGTTGAGGTAGTCATCAATGGATGAGGCCATAAGGCGCGTGGTCTCCATGATGGTTTGGATTGGCTCCTTAAAGTACTCCGGAACCACACCATACGTACCATCAGAAAGGTTTGCTGCGTACCCACGCACGGCGGTGATAGGTGCGCGCAGCTGATGCGAGGCAATCGAAAGGAACTCGTCTTTGAGCTGGTCAAGTTGCTTAAGCCGCTCGTTTGCTGCTGCGAGTTCCTTTGCGAGCTTCTCCACCTGTTTTCGCTGACGAATCTCGGCAAGCACGCTTCGCACCAGTACGATTCCCATAAGGAGTGTAAGGACGAACGCAATAGAGTTCAGAATCAGGTTCACGTCGGATTCAATAAACGTGAATTGCGAGCCGATAAGGATGAGAAGCGCCAGCACCAGCATCTGGGAGATGACCAGGCTTACGTGGAAGGCACTGAAGCGCACGATGAGAATGCCGATGTAGACGGCAAACACAGTCATGCCAAAGTAGCCGTACGTCTCGAGCTGAGAATCCGGAAGCACGCCAGCAGTCGCAAGATACTGACCGAGGAAGACCGTCGTAAAGAAGGAAAAGAGGAACAGGAGGATGCCCGTGCCCATGAGCACATGCTGCTTTCTGAGGCCAGGCTCAGTGCGCTTGTAGTGCGTCAAGAGAATGAACAGTATCCAGAGAATCGCGAGCCCTCCAAGCGCCGGGAAGTACACAGTGTTGGTAAGCCCTTCGAAGCTGAAGGCGTCACAGTTAACAAGGTTAAACCCACTTAAGGTGTATTCCGACGGTGCAAGAACAAGCAGAGGTACTAGTAGAAGAAGAAACACTCCCTTTATACCCATGCCTACGTCCTTCTTGGTAACGAAAACGTACGTGAAATAGATGGAGAAAATTGAAATAAAGGCAGCTGCCGGCCCCAGGAAGGCCCAAGCGAATAGGAGGATATCGCTGTGAATATTTGTCCAGAGTACGAGCGTAGAGAACGCCCAGAGGGCAAACGATATACAGATGCCAAACAGAAGCTGGTTAAGAAGAGACTTCCGGTCATTAAAGAGAACAATGAATCCAACCAAAAGGGCGATAACAATAGCTGGAATGTGAGCGTAGTAGAGCAGACCGCCTAGCTCTGGGACGAAAAAGTAATACAACGGTTCTTCGAAGAATGGGCAGATCATACGGGTTTTGGCTCCAGTTCGTCCTCTTGAGGCATGTCCACTTCAATCACCTCCCCCTCAGGTTCCTCAACTATCGTTGAGGCCTCGATGTGTTCGCAGGCCAATATATCGGTTTCCGTATCGGGACCACAGTAGGTCACCTCGCATGTCTGGTCACTTGGAAGACAGACGCTTGCCGCCTCGCAGTCGGAGAAATCAGTACCACACTGCTCCTGCACATCTGCGGCGTATTTACGCACCATCGTGAAGTAATATGACTCGCTACACTCTTCGTCCACACATCCGACGAAACACTCTTCGGTTAAGGGGTCGCACGCACCTTCGTATTCCACTATGTAGTTCCCTGCTACTAAGAAACGGTAAAAAGAAGCAGCAACAACGAACACTACAAGTGGGACGAGCACAATGAGTAGCGGATGTTTAAGGAGGTTCATCGCAGTGTGGATGTCGCGGTCCTGTGTTCACTATACCAAGTAACTGC
>JAGOSU010000041.1 GCA_018062165.1 Minisyncoccota bacterium | reverse complement strand
AGGTGATGACGCTGAAGACTTTGCACGCATGCTCCGCCGCATGTATGAGGGGTATGCAGTAACGAAAGGATGGACCGTGCGCGAGCTCGATGCGAATGAGAATAGTCAGGGCGGGTTTCGTAACGCGCTTATTGAGGTGAACGGCACGAACGCGTACGGAAGACTGAAGCACGAAGCGGGTGTACACCGATTGGTGCGCATTTCTCCCTACAACGCGCAGGCAAAGCGTCAGACCTCTTTTGCAATGGTGGAGGTGCTGCCGCGTATCGCTCCCTCAGAGAAGATTGAACTCAATCCAGATGACCTCGACATCCAGTTCGCGCGCTCTGGTGGAGCGGGAGGGCAGAACGTAAACAAACGAGAGACTGCTGTTCGCATCGTGCACACGCCGACGGGAGTTTCTGCACACGTGTCTTCTGAGAGGAGCCAAATCGCTAACCGAGAGCGTGCACTCGAGCTTGTGAAGGCCAAGCTCTTCAAGCTTGAGGAGGAACGAAGGGAAGCGGAGGCCAAGGGCCGTTCGATTAGCTCTACTGTTAAGAATGAGTGGGGGAGCCAGCGCCGTTCCTATGTGCTGCATCCCTACAAGATGGTGAAAGACCATGAGACGGGGCACGAATCAGGCAATCCTGAGGCCGTACTTGAGGGAGACCTCGACGATTTCATAGACGCAAGTGCCAAAGGTGAGGTAGAATAGCTCGGTTATATGATCTACTTCGACAATGTGACGAAAGAGTATCGAGACGGAACTCCCGCGCTCGAAGAAGTGACCCTCACCATCAATCCTAAAGAGTTCGTTTCCATCGTCGGTCAGTCAGGTGCAGGGAAGACCACACTCGTGAAGACCCTGCTTGCGGAGTTGAAGCCCTCAAGTGGCTCGGTGTTCTTTGAGTCAGTGGACATTCACACACTCCCCTCGACCTCGCTCCACCACTACCGCCGCAAGCTCGGTACCGTGTTCCAGGACTTCCGCCTCATTCCTAATAAGACTGCGTACGAGAACATCGCCTTTGCGATGGAGGCCGCAGGTCGCCCTGATGATGAGATTGAATCTGATGTTCCGTACATCCTCGACCTCGTTGATTTGAGTGATAAGGCAGAGCATTTCCCGTGGCAGATGTCGGGCGGTGAGCAGCAGCGCGTAGCCATTGGTCGCGCCATTGTGAATCAACCTGATGTCATCATCGCGGACGAGCCAACGGGTAACCTCGACCCAGTGAATACGTTTGAGATTATGGAGATTCTGAAAAAGATTAACGAGCTCGGTACCACCATCATCCTTACTACGCACAACAAGGGAGTGGTTGATGCGATGAAGAAGCGCGTCATCACGATGGAGAAGGGCCGCGTCGTGCGTGATGATCCTAATGGCCACTACATTCTCTAGACTATGAACTTCACAATGATGAGAAGGATGATAACGGGAGGAGCGAAGAATTTCGTTCGTAGTGGCTCCGTCTCCTTCGCAACCGTACTCATCATGACGGTCACCCTCATGATTATTGGGTTCTTGATCTTTGTCTCCGCAATTCTCTCGCACACCTTGATGGCGATTGAAGACAAAGTGGACGTGAACATCTATTTCCAAACGACTGCCACTGAACCGGAGATTCTCTTGGTGCGTGACCAGCTTGCTGCGCTTCCTGAGGTATCGGTGGTGACCTACACCTCTCGTGACCAGGCGCTTTCTGAGTTCCGTGAGCGTCACGCTGATGATCAGCTCACACTCCAGGCACTTGAGGAGCTCGGGGAGAACCCGCTCGGCGCCTCGCTTGCGGTGAAGGCAAAAGATCCAGGCCAGTACGAGGGTATTGTGAACTTCCTCTCAAACGAGGAGGGAACCGCCGGAGGAAGTTCAAGCGTCATCGACCGCATCAACTACTTCCAGAACAAAGTGGTGATTGACCGCCTTACCTCAGCTATTAGGGCTACCGAAGGGGCAGGGGCAATTATCGTGCTTCTCTTTGCGCTCGCCTCAGCGGTCATCGCCTTTGCGACCATCAGGCTCGCTATCTACACCGCACGCGATGAGATTTCCGTCATGCGGCTTGTGGGTGCCTCAAACATGTATATTCGTGGTCCCTTCATCGTCGCCGGTGTTATGGCAGGTCTCCTTGCAGCGGCTATTACGCTTGTTCTCTTCTATCCTATTGCCTGGTATGTGGGCGAGACTGCGAGCGGATGGCTCGGCGGCTTCAACCTCTTTAACTACTATGTAGGTCAGTTCCCACGCATCTTCCTTATCCTCGTGGGTGGAGGTGTACTCTTAAGTGGTATAGCAAGTTGGTTTGCAGTGCGTAAGTACCTCAGGACGTAAGCGTATGGCAACCAAAGGACACAAATACATATTCGTAATAGGCGGTGTGATGAGCGGCGTCGGTAAGGGCATCGCCTCTTCCTCTATTGGTCTCATCCTTAAGCAGCGCGGGTACAAGGTGAACCTCGTTAAGATTGATCCGTACTTGAACGTGGACGCAGGTACCATGAACCCTACCGAGCACGGTGAGGTGTTCGTCTTGCGCTCTGGTCTCGAGACTGACCAGGACATGGGCAACTACGAGCGCTTCCTCGGTCGCGATCTTGGTCCTGAGGACTACATGACTTCGGGCATGGTCTACAAGTCAGTCATTGAAGCAGAGCGTGCTTTGAAGTACGGGGGTAAGTGTGTGGAAGCAATTCCTCATGTGCGTGATGAGATTCTTCGCCGCATTGAGGGAGCCGCAGCACACAATGGAAGTCAGGTGTCAGTTATTGAGATTGGTGGGACGGTAGGGGACTTCCAGAACGCCCTCTACATTGAAGCAGCGCGCGTTCTTAAGATGCACTACCCAGAGGACGTGCTCTTTGTAATGGTGTCCTACCTTCCGGTGCCATCGACTCTTGGTGAGATGAAGACCAAGCCGACGCAGAGCGCAGTTCGTGAACTCAACGCGTACGGAGTGCAGCCAGACTTCATCATCGCTCGCTCCAAGGAGCGCATCGATGAGAAGCGCAAGGAGAAGATTGCGATTTCAACCAACGTGCGTCCCGAGCACATCATTTCTGCTCCTGATGTGAATTCTATCTATGACGTGCCGCTTAACTTTGAGAAGGATAACCTGGGCGATATTTTGACTGACCAGCTTGGTTTGAAGCGCAGCTCTACTGACCTTAAGGAGTGGGAGAAGTTTGTTGCTCGTGTTTCTGCTGGAGGCCCTGAGATTACCATTGGTATCGTCGGTAAGTATTTTGATACAGGAGATTACATCCTCTCCGATGCATATCTTTCAGTGATTGAGGGTATTAAGTTCTCTGCTGCAGAGGTTGGGGTTACCGCAAAGATTGATTGGATTAACGCCAAGGACTTCCAGAATGGAGAGAACCTTGAGCGCCTCGCTCAGTACGACGGCATCATTGTTCCAGGAGGATTTGGGGAGACGGGTATTGAAGGGAAAATTAATACCATTAAGTACGCACGTGAAAACAAGGTGCCGTACTTTGGCCTTTGCTACGGTATGCAGCTTGCGATGGTGGAGATTGCTCGCCACAAGATAGGACTTGAAGGCGCACACACGGTGGAGATTAATCCTGTGTGCCCACACCCAATCATTGATGTGATGCCTGAGCAGAAGGACATCATTGCAACCGCTGACTACGGAGGCACCATGCGTCTGGGGAGTTATGTGGCAGAGCTTGGTAAGGGCACGATTGCACGCGAGGCTTATGGCACAGATAAGGTAGAGGAGCGTCACCGCCACCGCTACGAGGTGAACCCTGAGTACATCAAGCAGCTTGAAGACGCAGGCGTTGTCTTCTCCGGTAAGTCTCCAGATGGCGTACTCATGGAAATTGCAGAGCTCCCACGTGACGTGCACCCATTCTTCCTTGGCACGCAGTTCCACCCAGAGCTCCAGGCACGTCCGCTTGCTCCGCATCCTTTGTTTACTGAGTTCTTGAAGGCTGCAAAGAAGCGCGCAGGGAAGTAGTTTCTATGGGTACTCTACGTACGCCAGAGACAGAAGCTGCGTACACCAAGGTCAAGAAGGAAGGACACCTGCTCGAGGGGTGTGTGCTCTGCACCATTCCTTCGGTGAAGGAGTTTAACGAGTGGAGGATTGTTGAGAACCAGTTTCCGTACGACCTTGTTGCAGACGTGCATCACATGATTCTCCCGAAGCGTCACACTGCGGAGCTCTCCGAGAGCGAGCAGAAGGAATACGAGGAAATCAAGGAGACCTACATGCAGTCCACCTATGAGTTCTTTATCGAGCCCGTGAATCGGCAGCGCTCCATTCCAGGGCACTGGCATCTGCATTTGATTACTGCCAAGTACAAGTATTAAAAAAACCCGGCACTGCCGGGCTTTTTGTTTAAATCTTTTCTATTGCTTCCCAAGGCCGCCCTTCAACACCGAAGTGTCCGTAGGCAGCGGTCTCTTGGAAGATAGGACGGCGCAGTCCAAGGCGCTTCTCGATTTCTCGTGGGCGGAAGTCGAAGTTCTTGTTCACGATGTCAGAGAGGTTGTTTCCCTGGTCATCGAATGCTTCCACCATGACTGGGTCCACGCGTCCGATGGCGTAGGCCACCGAGACGAGGGCCTTCTTTGCGTGTCCGTTGGCTACGAGGTTCTTTGCGACAAAGCGGCACATATAGGCTGCGGAGCGGTCCACCTTGGTGGAGTCTTTTCCGGAGAAACAGCCGCCTCCGTGTGGGAGGAGACCACCATAGGTGTCCACCATAATCTTCCTGCCTGTGAGGCCCGCATCTGCCTCAAAACCGCCCTGTACGAAGCGTCCGGTAGGGTTCACGAGTATCTCCACTCCCTCAGTGCTGCCGAGGATTGGGGTGAAGAGGTGCTCGATGAGGTCCTTCCGGATGTCCTCGAGGTCTGCGTCTTCTGCGTGCTGGGTGGAGGTAAGTGCAGTGATGACCTTTCCATCCTTGATGGTTACCTGGGTCTTACCGTCTGGGCGCAGGTAGGGGAGCGCGCCATCACGGCGGAGCTTCTCGAGCCTTCGGGCAAGTGCGTGCGAGAGCACGACACCAAGCGGAAGGAACTCAGGAGTTTCGTCCGTTGCGTAGCCGTACATGATGCCCTGGTCGCCAGCGCCTCCGGTGTCTACACCCATCGCAATGTCAGGGGACTGTGCGACCACACGAGAGAGGACTTCGAGGTTCTCGGTGTAGCCGATGTCTGCGTATACCTTTCGTGCGATAGCTTCGCAGTCGGGGATAGCCTTGCTGGTGATTTCTCCTCCAATCATCAAGGTGCCGTGACTGCCGAAGGTCTCTACCGCAACGCGGGAGCTCGGGTCGCCCGCAAGACAGGCGTCGAGAATGGCATCTGACATCTGGTCACAGACTTTGTCCGGGTGTCCGGAGGTAACGCTTTCAGTAGTGTAGTGGGTAAGGGTATGGAACATGGTGGATTAAATAAAAGTCCCGCCGTAGCGGGATGAGTGTGGTAAGCATCGTCCCCCGTTCGGGGCTGGAGGCACCTTGCTTGTGGCAGGTTGCCGGCGAGTCATAGGGCCAGAATCCCTCGTCGCGCTCTTGATACGTAATAATTGCTTCCGTTTGCGACTATAGCACGGGTATATACTTA
>JAGOSU010000040.1 GCA_018062165.1 Minisyncoccota bacterium | reverse complement strand
GATAATGAGATAGCGAGGGTTAGAAATCTCAGCGAGGCGCATCTGCTCAGTTAAGGATTCAACACCAATGGACTGCATCATGGGGATGCGGGCACGCCGCAGATGATCTGCCATCTTCATGCTCTCGCGCTTAGCTTCGTCTCCGATGTGCACGAACACAAAGCGAGGATTCCCACGCTCCTTGTGTGGCGGGATGATTGCTTTAGCGTCCATCGTGATGCGTACGACGGCACCCACTGATGGCATTGCGCTCTTGAAGAAGGATTTGCCCATATCGTTGTAGCGAGAGCCCCAGGCGCGGATGCGGCCATCGGCAGTCTCTATAGAGAAACAGGTTTCCGTCCATGCGTTCCCGCGAGACAGAAGCTGTGGGGTGAGTTCGTACGGAGTATCAGTAGATTCAAGATACTCGAGTACGGCTTCAAAGTGCTTGCGACTTGCCTCTGAGAGGTGGTCGGTAGGGGATGGAAGTCCTCCACGCTCTTCTTCGCCTTCAAGAAGTTCAGCCGCCTTGAAGACGTCATTTTTAGCACACGCAACACAGTCTGCAGGAAGCACGGGACCATTCTTGCGGAAGAAGGAGGTGAGTTCACGTGCGAGTCTTCCGCGTGTCTCCTTATCTCCCATTGAGTTTATCTTCAACACCACCTCTTCTTTGGTGAGGTCAGCAACAAGAGAGCGCACGGCGCGAATAAGCACGGCGTCGGCAATGGCGCGGTCAGCACCGATAGCGTGGAATTGAATGACTACCTGCTTTGGAGCCGCACGTCCTGCCGCTGCGTTGGTGTGCCAGAGAAACGATGGCTTTCCAATACCTGGAGTAACTCCTGCGTCGCGCACCTGTTTTAAGAATCCTGCGACTTCGCGCGCGGTGGGATCAAGTGCCTCAAGCGGAAGAGAATCAGGGTAGGGAGCTGGAGACTTGGTGCCGCGTTTGGCAACATGGCGGAAGGGAGTAAAGCCATAGTAGGTACCAATCGCCTGTGCGCGCTTTAGTACATCGATTGGCTCAAGTAAGGTGCTCATTGTAGTTGTTCGATTGCGCCTGGAAGGACTCCTGCTTCAGAAAGTGGGAAGAGGCGCAGCATCGCACGGCCCATGATGTTCTCTTCAGGAAGCGGGCCCCACACGCGGGAGTCAGAACTCTTCGGGCGATTGTCGCCCATGACAAAGTACTCGCCTTCGCCAAGGACGCGTTCAAAAGTGTAGGTAGCATCCTCGGCGACCACGTAAGGCTCAGGAAGCACGATTTCGGTGCCGTCAGTCTTAGTAATCGTGACCTCACCCTTCGTGATACGCACCGTCTCGCCAGGAAGTCCAATAACCCTTTTGATGTAGAAGATGGCGGGGTTGTTGGGGTAGCGGAAAACGATAACGTCGCCGCGAGCTGGGTCCTCAAGTCGGTACGAAATTTCATCAATCACCAGGTAGTTGCCGTTCTGGAAGGTGGGGTACATGGACTCACCGCGCACCACAAACGGCTGTGCGATGAAGAAGCGTACAAACAGGACCACCAGCACGATAACGGCAACGAGGAGTAATACCTGTTTCGAGTCGCTTCCGAAGAATGTGCGTACTCGATCAGACAAAGACATGTCGGCATTGTACGCTTCGCGTTTGGCGCGTCAACTTTTCTGATTTTTCCCAGGATTGATCTTAGGATAGAGCTTCTCTACCTCTCGTCGTTTCATTTCAATCATTCTTTGCAAGCGAGAACTGAAGCGGGTTTGCCGGAGACGATCGACCGTGTTACGCGAGACTCCTGTTCGCTCAACCACTACTTTTGTCGGCTTTCCATCAAGGTAAAGTTCAGCAATTTGGAGGAGTAGGAGACTGGTGGGGCTTGTGTTGTACACTTGCTCCCTGATGTCTTCGCGTTTGACGCCAAAGCTACCAAGTCGACGCCGAATCCTATTCTCTTCTGACGTCGGGGTGTTCTCTTTCCTCGGCTTCCACGTCTCTGCCATATACGCTCAGTATACTCCCGAAGACACGATATACTGCCAGTAATGGCACTCATCATTATGGGACTCGGGAACCCTGGCAAGGAATACGAAAAGACGAGGCACAATGCGGGGCGCATGCTCGTTGAGCTGTTTGCAAAGAAGGAAGGCTTCGATGATTTCATGCTCCGCAAAGCAGGCGGCGTGCCATCACTCGTGACCGAAGGAAAGATAGGGAAGGAGAAGGTGGTCCTTGTCCTCCCCGAGACCTTCATGAACAACTCTGGAAAAAGCGCCAAGACGTTTGTGAAGAGCAAGAAGGCAGCACTCGACCTCCTCGTGGTGCGCGACGATATCGACCTCCCGCTCGGAGTCATGAAGATGACGTTTGCGCGCGGAGCTGGAGGACATCACGGTATTGAGTCAGTCATGCGCGCGGTGGGCACTAACGACTTTGCACAATTGAAGATTGGTGTGTCCAAGCCGGGGAAGAAGAACCAAGCAAAGAAGCCGGGGAGTCACGAAGCGGTGACAAAGGCGGTCATAGGAAAGTTCGCGCCTGCTGAAGAAGCCGTACTCAAGAAGGTGATGAAGAAGGGAGTCGAGGTACTCGAGTTCTACGTCACGCACGGGCTGGAGCAGGCAACGTTGGTTGCAAACACGCGCTAGATTCCGTCCACGCCGAGCAGATCCATAACGAAGCCGGTTAGCTCACCAATACGTATAATCGCCTGCTCGTTCCCGAGTGCCTTCTCGATGTTCGCGCGCGATACGAGTGAGGCGAGTACTCCCTCAAGGAAGGAGTCGTCTTCAATAGCTGCAAGATCTAGCTCGAGATTTTCGAGCATACGAGCGTAGGTAGCTTCGTCCTTCTCGGAAAAGTTAATCTTCGGATTGAGCCAATCGGAAGCCCGCTCTTCAGGCTGGAAGTGCTTTTGGAAGGGGTCGCGGTCCATTACGTGAGTATAGCAAAAACCCCCGCATGAGCGGGGGTTTTGGTTCACTTACTTCTTGCCTTTTCGTGTTCCGGCGTACGCGAGCGTCATGCGCTGGTCTGCTGGCTCGAAGAGCTTAATCGCAAACGGATAGCTCTTACCGAGCTCAAGCGTCTCACGAAGCTCTGCAGGGGAAGCGAACTCACTCATGTGCACCAAGCCCGCGACACCTTCCTCAATAGAGGCGAGCGCACCGTGCTTGTTGTACTTGATGATAACGCCGGAGATTTCCATGCCCTTCTTGTACTTCTCAGAAGCAGCCTTCCATGGGTTCTCCTTGAGTGCCTTCACGGACAGCGAAATCTTGCCCTCCTTCACCTCGATAACCTTTACGCGGACCTGGTCACCCACCTTGAACATGGTGCGAGGATCCTCAACGAGGCCCCAATCGAGCTCACTGATGTGCACGAGGCCTTCGAGTCCAGCCTCGACTTTCACGAAGACACCGAAGTCAACGGCGCCCGTGACTTCTCCGTCAACGACGTCACCCACCTGGTACTTGTCGACAAGGGAAGCCTTCTCCTGTTCCTCCTCACCAACACGCTCGGAGAAGATAAGCTTGGCCTCCTTAGGGTCTGCGGTGATGATGCGCACGGCAAGTGTCTTGCCGGTGAGCTTCACGAGCTCGCCAAAGATTTTTTCCTTGTCGCCTTCAGGAACGCGAGGATAGTGATCCTTGTTCAACTGAGAAGCGGGAAGGAAACCCTTGATACCCTGCCAGGCAAGGATGAGTCCGCCCTTGTTTGCCTCTTCAACATCAAGGTTGTAGATGGTGCCAGCAGCAATTGCCTGCTCAGCTTCGCTCCAGATAGCTGCCTGACGAGCTTCCTTGAGAGAGAGCTCGATGTAGCCGTCCTTACCTGCTGGGTCAACAACTTTTGCAGTAATAGTGTCGCCCGGGTTTGCCTTACGAAGCACGTCGGCTGCGTTAAGGTACTCGCGGCCGTAAATCATTCCCGTTCCAAACGGAGGGAGGTCAACGTAGAGGCGACCGCGTACAAGCGCGATGATGGTGCCTTCGATAAGGTCCCCAACCTTCGGTGGGGTAACAATCTGCTCTGCGAACTTGAACATCGGGTGTCCTGCCTCCACCGTAAGGGCGGGTACCGGGACAGCCGGCGTCTTTACTTCGGTCATATAAATAGACGAGGGGCCTGCGTCTTGGGTTCAGAAGGTCCTTTCGGCTCTTCAGGGTTAGCCCAATGACGGCTTACGCGCTGGTCCTCGCAACGGAAAAACTATAGCACAGAGGCTTTAAGGAGGTCAAAGCGTTTCTGGAGCCGGTCGAGGTCCTTCGTGAGCTTGGGGTTTCGTGCCCACCACTCGTCATCCTTTGCTGCCGCAAACACGAGCCGCTCGACGGTGGTGAGGTCCTCCCGGGTGAGCGCACGCAGCTTTCCCAGTTCCTCGAGGTCCTTGTCGTCATAGTCGCGCATCTGAAGCACCTTGAACAACAGGTAGCGTGCGGGGTGCGAGAGCATGACGGAACTGCCGTTGACCCCTACCGACTCGCCGGTAAGCCACTCCTTTGGGTAGACGATGTCGCGTTCTTTAGGGTTTCCGTCGGCGTCGGTGTCGACGATTGAGATCTGTATGCGCGCGAGGTCCGCGCCAGGAAGAATTTCGCCACGCTCATCCATTGCCATGATGTACGGGGCCTCCCAGGTTCCTTCGAGCTTGCGGCCCTTGAATACTTCGTGGCCGACCCGGCGGAAGGTGCGCATGTTGCCGTCCTTGCTGCGCAAGAACAGCCCGTACCCGCGTTCTTTTAGGTACGGCTCCAGTTCGGACAGCTCGCTTCTCATAACTGAGACGTCGACGTCGGAGTGCTCGCCGATGTAGTCGCCACCTTGTGCTTTCTTTCTAAGCGATACGTTCAATGAGCCGTCGAGCTGCCACCAGACTGGCGCCTCCTTCATGAGCTCACCAAGCGCCATCATTTCCTTGTCCATCCGCTCCCGCCCGGTGTCGGTCACGATAATGCGTTCGCGCTGCCCGTTCTTCTCCATCTTAGGGCCCCCGAAGGCCTTCCGGCTCACGTCCTGCAGCACCGGTTCGGTCGCACCGAGCTTCATCCATTTCTGAAACATAGAGAAAGTATACAACGGGCCTAGGCGCTGCGACCGGGGAACTTCGCCTTGAGTTTCGCGAGCGCAGCTGCGTGGTCCTTGACGACGTTGAGCTTAGCGCGTGCGATGAGCGCGGAGTTGAGGTTACCGGGGCCACCCTTCCTGATCTGGAACGACGTGATGCCGTAGATGCCGCAGATATGGGAGATGTCCGAGAGGGAGATGCCGGTAAGCTGGAACATCATCTGCTGCGAGCAGGTCTTCGCCATCGTGCGGAAAAACCGTACATCCTCCTCATCGAGCCGGGACTTGAGGCGCTCCCGCGTCTCCATGGCGGCCTTCGAAAGTGTCGCAGGGGCCTTGTCCATGAAGGAAGTATAGCAGGACAAAACGTGATATAATATGAGGAAATATGGTTATCACCCATCACGGCGGGCAGTGCTTCAAGGTAACCTTCGGTGACCTTACGCTTGTCTTTGACCCTATTTCAAAGGGCGGCACACTCCCGTCAGTTCGTTTCGGCGCAGACATCGCGCTCGTCTCCCGCCAACACAAAGATATGAATGGTGTTGATGAAGTTACCTATGGAGATAAGGAGCCGTTCGCAATTACCGGACCTGGTGAATATGAATATAAAGGAGTGACCGTACAGGGCTTCTTGACCCGAAGCGAGTACGGGCTCTCCAAGGGTGAAGAGACAGCAATGAACACCGTGTATGCAGTGAAGCTTGAAGGCATGACCTTGGTACACCTCGGCGCACTCTCCGAAGCTTCACTCCCACCCGAAGCCAAA
>JAGOSU010000005.1 GCA_018062165.1 Minisyncoccota bacterium | reverse complement strand
GGTTGAGGTTATCTCCTTCGGGCGCTCCTCTTCTGCAAAGCTTAAGGAGGCAGCAGATGCGTTTACGGACATGTGTGAAGATCCGAAGCGCTTCACCATCACTTCCCGGGGGTAGGCGTGTACAATACGAAGTATCGTGGCAGATAACGCAAACGCTACATTCGGAAACCAGCGCTCCGCTCACGTGCGCACCTTCGCCAAAGACGTGGCGATGTTTGGCGGCGGTAAGAAACCACAGGACATGGCGCCGTCTGTCGCGCCTGCGCCCGTCGCCCCTGCGGTTGTCGCTCCAGAACCCGTCGCCCCCAAGGCTGCTCCAGAGCCAACGGTGCGTCTTGGACGTGAACCCATCCCTGTTGAATCGCCTTCTCCCGTTCCGGAGGCTCCGAAGCCTGCGGTACCTGCACCGCCCAAGGAAACTAAGGAGGAGATACTCGCGCGCCTCAGAGAGAAGGCTGCGGCATTGAACGTACCGACGCCTCCGACTCCCGCTCCTATCAAAACGGATGTGCCTATTCCGCTTACCAAGCCCCCTGTTTCTTCCAAGGTTGCTCCTATTCACACGTATAAGAGTGATTTTTCCGAGCACATAGATGCAAACAATGCCTCCGTCTTCTCAGTGCTTGCGGCAGAGAAGGATGCGAAGAAGGTGGAACCACGCGAAGTGGTGACCGAAAAGAGGTTGAGTCGTGCGAAGTTCATCATCGGCGGCATGCTCATTCTGCTAGGGCTTGTGGGAATCTATGCGGCGTATCAATGGTCACAAGACCGTTCAATTATTCCTATGGATGACATGGTGCAGTCACTGGTGTTTGCTGATGCGCGCCGCGAAGTGACAGGTAAGGGAGGGGATCTCATGCGTTCGATTGCGGAAGTCGGCGGAGGCTCGGTTCCACAGGGAAATGTGGTCGTTACCTATATCACTACTGCAACCACCACCGAAGAAGGCACGCCCTTCAAGTTCCCAGCTCCAGGTGGCGCGCTCATTCGTGCGCTCGGGCTTCCTGCTCCAAGCATCCTTCTTCGCAATATTCTCGACGAGAGCACCGTAGGTGTCATACATGCAGGAGAAGAGACACGGGCCTTCTTTATCTTCAGCGTCTCCTCCTACGAGCGCACGTTTGCCGGCATGCTCGACTGGGAAGACACTATGGAGCGCGATCTCTCCCTCCTCTACCCCTCCTATCCAAAAGATGCGATGGCATCAACCTCTCCGCTGCTAGAGCCGCTTACGTTCTCCGATAGTGTGGCAGCAAGCCGCGACATACGAGTGCTTAAGGATGAGAAAGGGAGGAGCATTCTTGTCTACGGCTACCACGACAAAGAGACACTCATCATCGCGCGGGACGAGGGGGCGTTTATCCAGCTCGCTGAACGCCTGACCGCTACCAAGGGAGAATGAGTGTGCTACAGTGCCCGTCATGAACGATATATCTGTCTACAAGGACCGCCTTACCGAGGAGAAGACTCGGCTCGAAAGTGAGCTCTTGACCATCGGGCGCCGCAATCCTTCGAACCCCGCAGACTGGGAAGCAGTCCCTCCAGAGACTGGGCAGGAGCCAGACCGCAACGACGCCGCTGACCTCATTGAGGGGTATGAGGCAAACACCGCAATCCTTAAGGATCTCGAGATTCGCTACAACCTCGTGCTTGCCGCACTCGCACGTATTGATGCGGGAACCTACGGTATCTGCGAAACCGGAGGTGAGGAGATAGAGGAAGCTCGGCTGAACGCAGACCCTTCAGCTCGGACGTGCAAAGCTCATATACAATAAGACTATGAAACTCTCTGTAAAAGAATGCCTTTCGTTCGGGTGGAATACCTTCAAGGCTCGTCCTTGGATATTCGTGAAGATTGCGTTCGTGCTCTCGCTCCTAAGCATCCTTGTTAACTTTGTGAACTGGCTTGTGCAGACAGGTCAGACTCTCGTTGCGAACGATCCTGCGCTTGCACTCGTACTGGGATTGGTAGGTATCGTGGTGTCACTTGGTTCCATTTACCTAGGCATCGTGATTGATAACATGGGTGTCACGAAGTTCTACCTCAATGCACACGATAATGTGCAGGCTGCGCGCGTTCGTGATCTCTGGACCCCGGAGCCGTTTGTGAAGTATCTGCTTACGAGCTTGCTAGTCGGGCTTGCGACACTTCTCGGTCTCATCCTCCTTATCGTTCCGGGCATTATTGTCGCGCTTGCCTTCGGTATGTCACTCTTCCTTGTCATGGACCGCGGACTCGGGATTACTGAATCTATGAAGGAGAGCGCACGTATCACGCGTGGTAACCGTCTTAAGCTGTTGCTCTTGGGGTTGGCACTTCTGGGTATTAACCTCCTTGGCTTGCTTCTCTTTGTGGTGGGATTGATTGTGAGTCTCCCGATCTCCTATCTTGCGAGTGTGCACGCGTACCGGACGCTCTCCAAGGTCGCTACTATATAAAGTAAGAATCGCTCAGACATTTCATGTGTCTGTGCGATTCTCGTTGGTTAGTATACTGAAAGTGGGTGAATCCTCTGTGAAAAGAGGGTTCGAATCCCGGGTGGCCAGCTATAGATTGTTTGTAGTTAGTCGCACGAAGCCGCAACGTTTAAGAGCGCGCGTTTAACCTCGTATCCATCCAGATATATACTCCCGCCCACGCTGCACCGAGCACATACCCCGCAAATACCTGGAGCGGTGTGTGCACACCAAAATGTAGTCGACTTAGGCCAATCACTAGTGCCGTCATAAGCGCGGCAGCGCATACTCCATACCGAAGCGGCCTTGGGAGTGCGCGCGCGAGATAGCAGAGAGACAGCGCAAGAAAGAGTGAACCAGTTGCATGTCCACTTGGGAATGCGTAGCCTGTCGTTTCTATAAGTGTTGAAACAGGACGCGCGACCTGCAGCAGCTCCTTAAGTGCGATGGTAGAAAGGAGCACCCCGATAGTCGCTACGAAAAAAGGAAGTGCGCGCTTTCGAAGGAGAAGTCCTACAAGAATAAGTGCGCACGAAATGAGAAAGCCTTCAGTACTCGCGATTGTCGTGAATGCGAATAGAAAGAAACTATCCATTAGGAAAGTATAGACGACGCACAGAGATGCGGTCTACTTCGCGAACGGATTCTTCGCACCGCGTACTTCGAAGTGGAGATGGTAACCGGTTGAGCGTCCAGTGTTGCCGATGCCCCCGATGTGCTCCCCCTTGCCGACGGAGGTACCAACGCCCGTTGTAACTGAGGAGAGGTGAGCGTAGAGCGTCTGTGTATTGTTTTCATGCGCAACAATCACGCAGATACCGTACCCGCTTCCGCACGAGCCGTTGCCTGCTGCAATTACTTTACCTGCAGCTGCGGCATACACTGGGGTGCCCTGCTTCACGCCAGCAAGGTCAATACCGTTGTGCCCGTGCAAACCTTGGGAGATATAAGCGCCTGGTACAGGGTTGGCCCAATCGCCGAGCGCAACTGAAGACGAAGGCTTCTTTGCTGCAAGCGTGTTTGAAGAGCCAGAAGATTTCGCCTTAGGCTTCTCTGGTGCAAAGTCGACACCCGGCACGATGACCACCGTTCCTGCCGCGAGCACCTCGTCTTGGTCAAAGCCGTTAAAGCGCGCAACTTCGCTCACATCCACGTCATAGAGCTTTGCGACGTCTTCGAGTGTGCCGCTGTGCTTGATGGTATAGCGGACTCCGGAAACCGGAAGAATGAGAAGCTCGTCACCTGGGTGTATGTCCTGGGCATTCTTGAGCCCGTTGACTGAAAGGATGGTATTGGTTGAAACATCGAACATCTCCCCGATATCTGAAAGGGTATCACTCTCTCGAACGACATAGATGGAAATAGCCCCGCTTGATTTGCTGCTCTCCTTATAGGCAACTGCCGTGCCTTCCGACCCTCCGTTGGGGACAAGGGCCGACCCCTCAGAAAGGGCAAGCTCACCACCACCCTTGAATGGGTTAGGGTCCGAGTTTGTAGCTGCCTTAAGCAGGGGGAGGGTCTCGTCGTGGAGGATTGGGGACTCGTTTCCTCCAGTAGCCGCCCCTACGTCTGTAAATGGCCAGAAAGCACCTGCCTTAGTAGGGAAGGTGGCAACGAGCAGGGAGACCGTAGTTACGGCCGCGCATCCGGTTAGAGCCCAAAGAACGCTACGAACCTGATTAGCCCTGGGAGAGTCTTTTTGGTGTGATTTGAATGAAATCAGAGGGGGGTAGGGATGGGTCTGGCGCTTCAGATGTATACAAAAATGGCTTACCTACGCCATTTCTTTCAAGCTTCCGTATCTGTCGATTGAGCGAGTATACCTTTTGAGCCAGAGGGGTCAATGACCCTCAGATGAAGATGTGGACAGCGCAAAATAGCCTTATTCTAGGCCGTTTTTTAGTCCGATGAGTACTCCGTAATCAATCCTTTGTCTATGGTTTGGTATTCCTCACAAGACTCTCCTACATACATCTGGCACTGGCCTGACCCACCTCCAGCAGTATAAAGGCCGAGGATATTGAAACTGCCAGAGGTTTTTTTGCCTCCGTACTTCTTCGTCGTGGGACCAATCAGATAGTTTCCGGAATATTCACTCTCACCAGTGACGGTAAATACCGTGTAACTGGTCGCGCAGGTGCACTTAGTAGTGGTTGTCACCTTGCCGCCGAAGGCAGTCTGTTTCCCACCGCCCTCTTCACCCTCTCCTTCTTCCTCCCCTAGTCCTCCCAAAGAGTCCCCGAAGGACGGCATGCCGTTATCAAATGCAATGCCGATGTCCTGGAGCATAAAGCCGTCATACATGTTGCTCCCGAGTGCGCTCCCGATGATAAGCCCAAGCCCAGGATCACCCAGCAGGGAGCCGACCAGCACGCCAAGCGTAGTACCAACGACCATGTTATCCGGGTCGCCGACCACGTCACTGGTGGTGTTGTCTGGAAGATGGGCACCGCCCCTGAAGACGAAATGCACGTTTCCTACATAGAGCTCGAGGGTCTCAGGGTTGAACCGGATGAAATCCTCATCGTCGCCGACCGGCCTTCCGTTAATCCACGTATCGTCGGAAGTATGGTACGACCATCCGTCCCCCGAAGGGTATGAGCCAGTGGTGCCAGGTACTGGCGTGTAGGGAACCCCCACCGTTCCTCCGGTGCCTGTGCCGCCAGTGCCGCCTGAACTTCGCGAACCTCCTCGGTATCTTGCATAGAGGTCCGCAAGGAAATCGAGGGAGAGAAAAGAAGTCCTCTCTGTCGTCGGCTGCCCGGCCTCTGGTCTTGCGGGCGGCACTTCCACGGGATTGAAGATTGTCGGTGGGGTGTACTCCTCTTCCTCTGGAGTCTCTCTGGGCGTCAACCAGTCTGGAATGTCACGATTCCCTGCCTCTGGAAAGAAAGCGTACTCCCCCGACTCTCCCGATTGCCCAAAGAAGACGAAGTAGAGACCGCTAACAATAAAGAGAAGGGCGACAATGCCACCGACGATGAGAAGCACGCGTTTCATGAATAAATCGTAGCACGCCTGTCTGCTATAGTGCGCAAGTGACATACCTCGACGGACTTAACGAACGGCAAAAGGAAGCGGTGCTCGCCACCCTCGGTCCGGTTTCAGTCCTCGCGGGTGCCGGCTCCGGCAAAACAAAGGTCCTCACCACCCGTATCTACCACCTCATACGGCAAGGCGTAGCACCAGAGAAGATTCTCGCCGTTACCTTCACCAACAAGGCTGCGCGCGAGATGCGAGAACGGCTCTCCAAGAGCCTGGGACAAGAACTAACCGCCTGGAAGCGAGGAAGTTTGCCGTTTGTTGCGACCTTCCATGGTCTTGGACGAGAGTTGCTTGAATCCTACGGGCGCGCAATTGGTGTTGCTCGTCACTTCACCATCTTTGATCGCGATGATTCTATTCGTGCAATCAAGACAGCGCTTAAGTCGCTTGATATGGACCCGAAGGAATACGAGCCACGTGCGATTCTTGGTCGCATCTCGCGCGCGAAGGGCGAAGGACTGAATGCGCAGCGGTTCTCTGAGCGTTTTCGTAGTGAGGGGTTCCGCTCTCGCGTCGCGTCAGATGTATGGATGAAGTACGAAGAGACGCTGAAGGAATCTAACGCACTTGATTTCGATGACTTGATTTCGCTTCCGGTAAAACTTCTCGCAGAACACGAAGAGGTCCGAAAACTTGTGCAGGAGCGCTTTCACTACATCCACATTGATGAGTATCAGGACACCAACGAACTGCAAGGAAAACTTGCGACGCTTCTAGCGGGAGAACGCAGGAATCTGTTTGTCGTGGGTGACATCGACCAAACCATCTACACCTGGCGCGGCGCTACGATTGAGAACTTGCTTGAGTTCGATCGAAAGTATCCGGACGCGAAGACGGTCGTGCTTGAGCACAACTACCGTTCATCAAAGAACATTGTTGATGCCGCCAACCGTGTCATTGAGAAAAACAAGAACCGAAAAGAAAAGACGTCAGTCACTGATAATCTTTCAGGCGAGCCCATTCGCGTACATGCAGCTGGTACCGCAGAAGAAGAAGCACGCTTCATTGCCAAAGAAGCACGGCGTCTTGCGGGAGAAGGAATAAATCCAGAAGAGATTGCGGTGTTGTATCGCACGAACTTTCAATCCCGAGCACTCGAAGAAGCATTCCTTGCTGCAAACGTTCCGTACAAACTGCTCGGTACACAGTTCTTTGAACGCAAAGAAGTGAAGGACGCCATTGCGTGGGTGAAGCTCGCACTTGATCCTATGCGCGAAGCTGACCGCATTCGCGCAGTGCAGGCACCGCCGCGCGGTATTGGAAAGACGACGCTCGGAAAACTTACTGCAGGAAAGCGTGACGACCTCCGAGCAGGTGAGCGCGCGAAAGTTGAAGCGTTTGAAGCGGTGCTCGCAAAGCTTGGTGCAGCCGCCGACACTGACACGCCGTCTGAGTTTGTGCGTCGTGTCATTGAAGAGAGCGGTATGGAAGCTGCGCTTTCAAAGGGGCCAGAGGATGATGTTGAGCGCCTTGAGAACGTAAAGGAGCTCGCAACACTTGCGAGCCGTCATGATGATCTCCCGGGACGCGAGGGAATAAGCGCTTTCCTGGCAGAAGCTGCTCTTGCCGGGGACCAGGATGAGCTCGACCGCAAGAAGGAACGCAAAGGCGTCACGCTCATGACGGTGCATGCCGCGAAGGGACTTGAGTTCGATGTGGTGTTTGTTTCAGGTCTTGAAGAAGGTCTGTTCCCGCATCAAGGACACGAAGGAGAAGAGCGCGATGAAGAAGAGGAACGCAGACTCTTCTATGTGGCGATGACACGCGCACGCACACAGCTCTACCTCACCCTTGCACGGGTGCGGCGCATTTACGGCACCGACTTTCTTGCTGAGCCCTCGTCGTTCCTTGAGGACATTGATGCGTCTATGGTCGAATACGTGCAGAGCGACACCGAGCGCATCATTGAATAGCTTTGCTATACTTGTACCTATGAGAACCCTCGTCGTCGTACTGACTGGTGCAGTGCTCGCACTCTCGATTCCTGCAAGTGCACATGCGTTTCTCCCGTTCGGCGGACTCATAACCGCAGTCTCGCCATGTCCCACAGGCGCAGGGACCATCGCTGTGATTGTAGCTCCGCCACCGTACCCTAGTGGTCCGTACGCCATACTTCCAAAGACCATTTCGTATCCGGTCTTCATACATAAGCCGGGATCTTTTATTCTTGGTCTCTTCACGCCGGTTGCGAACGTTTGTGGTGCCAGCGTTATCGGCACGGTGTACCTCAAAGGGACATCTCTCTGACACGTGAAGCCAAAGAAATCACTTGGGCAGAACTTTCTGATGCACCGGCGCATTGCCGAGCGTATTGCTGACGCGGGGGACCTTTCGAAAACAGATACGGTACTTGAGATAGGGCCAGGGACTGGCATGCTTACGCGTGCACTGCTTGAGCGCGCAGGGAAGGTGGTGGCAGTTGAAGCGGACGGCGAGCTCGTGACAGAACTCAAGAAAACGTTTGCGAGTGAAATTACGATCGGTTCGCTCACGCTCGTTCACGACGATATACGGAAGTTCGATCCCTCAATGCTTGGAACCTATTCACTTATTGCGAACATCCCGTACTACATCACCGGAGAAATCATTCGCATGTTCCTTACGGCAGAGGCGAAGCCGTCTTCAATGACGCTTCTGGTTCAAAAGGAAGTTGCCGAACGTGTTGCGCGCGCGAAGAAGGAGAGTCTCCTCTCGCTCTCAGTGAAAGTGTATGGAACTCCCAAGTACCAGTTCACTGTTCCTCGTGGTGCCTTTCGTCCTGCACCGAACGTTGATTCCGCGGTGCTCACTATCTCCGACATACACGGGGCTTTCGCCTCACGCAGTGAAGAAACAGCCTTCTTCGAGGTCCTTCGGGCGGGATTTGCGCATAAGCGCAAGCTTTTGGCAGGAAATCTGGCAGTACTCGCCCCTGCAACGAAGATAGCCAGTGCCTTTAACGAGGCCAGAATCCCCGAAAAGGCTCGATCAGAGGATGTGCCGCTTGCGGGGTGGCGTTCACTTGCGAGCGCACTTTCCACCTAATACACATATATATAGGTATAGAGCGGGTTCCGTGAAGCCCGCGTGATACTATTTAGCTACTACCGTGGCGTACTCTATCCGCACAATCAGCATCGCGCTTTCGCTCCTGGTGGCGATTGGTCTCATTGCCGGTGCATTTGTAGTCTCGAGCCCTCCTCCGTCGGTTTCTGCCGAAGACACCGAAGAAATTCTTAAGGCCTACGCTGTTAAGGACTCTGATAACGATGGCCTTCCGGATTGGCAGGAGTCCCTCTACAAGACAGACCCAAACAATCCTGAATCCGTTCAGGAAGGAATGAAGGATGGGGAGGCGGTTGAGGCAGGTCTCGTGAAGCCGCAGTTTGAGAGCGAAGAGGTTCCTACGCCGCCTGATGCTTCGAGTGTGCCAGGAGAGGCGCCGGCAGCAGGTTCGCTCACTGAGCAATTCTCACGTGTGCTTCTTGAGAGCATCGTTTCTCAAAGCGGTGGTAAACCACTCACTGACGCTGACCAGCAGGCGCTCGTGACCTTCCTTCTTAATGACCTATCGTCAAAAATAGCGGACGTCCTTACCTCAAAGCTCACCATCACGGCAATCTCCCAGTCTTCAAATGTCGAGGTTCTTTCCTATATAGGTGCTGTTGAGACTGTGTTGGCTACGAATCGCCCGCCCGATGATGCAGTTGATTTCTTGTTGCTTTCGAAAGCTTTTGTTGAACAAGGTGATGATGCAGCAGAATCCAAACTACGTGCTCTGGGGAGGTCGCACCAAAATCGAGCTGCAGCGCTTCTCCGACTGACCGCACCCTCTTCGCTTGCAGGCGCGCATTTGGAAATGGTTCGCGCGTTCGACACGCTCTCTAAAATGACGCTCGCTGTTGCAAATTACAAAGAAGATCCAATTCCTGTTATGGGTGCCCTCAGTCTCGTTCACGTAACTGCAGACGAGATGATGCATGCAATCGATACTCTCGCCGCTGCGGTCAAAGCTAACGGAGGTGGGGTCAACGGTGCTCCCGGAGCCGTTATTGTCGGGTCCTCAAATCTCACACTATGAGTGCACTCCGAAAAAGCTTTGGAACACGTGCGCTCGCGAGCCTTCTTCTCGTGCTGGTGTTTGCTACGCCATTCGCGCTCTCATCTCCCCGGGAGGTTCATGCCCAAGCAGCAGCCGCAGGGGTGGGAGTTCCTACCTTCGACGCAGCTCTCAATGCACAGAAAGCCGTAAGTAACGGTGTCGATGCAGAGGCAAGTTTCTTCGAGCAGGTATTGAAGGGTATCGCCTGGGCTGCCGCTAAGGCGGTGGTGAACTCCATTACCCAGAGCATCGTTAACTGGATTAACTCGGGCTTCAACGGCTCTCCAGCCTTCGAGACTGATCTTAACCGAAGCCTCGTTGAACTGCAGGACGAAGTGACTAATGCGTTTCTCGCCGATCTTTTCACAGACGTCGGAAAGGGCGATTTGATTGACTCAGAGTTTGCTGAGCGCATAGGGCAGGGCATCGCTACCAGTTACTACATCTATACCAGCGGCCAGCGTCTCGCGTACCGCCTGCGTTCTAACATTCAAAACTACAGTCGGAACCCAGACCTCTTCCGTCGAGGAGATTTCTCCCAGGGGGGATGGCAAGCATGGCACCAATCCAACGTCGTCTGTGGTAACAACGTTTACTGCTTCCAGTTTGCAGCGCGCGATGAGCATGCAGTGCGTCTCATGACCGAAGTCGACCAGCGCATCACGGAACTTGAATGGGGACAGGGCTTCCTTTCGTGGAGAGGCGATTGTATTGCGGCTACGACCGCAGGGGGAGAGAGTGTAAAAGCGGAGTACGACGACGCAGGCAACACCGAGGGAGTGAATCTCGGGACCGGTGACACCTGCCTTAACCACAACATCAAGACGCCAGGGTCTGTCACCGAGGACTACCTCGCCTTCCAGCTCGGCTCAGGCGTGCGTCAGCTCGAGCTCGCTGACTCCGTCAACGAGATTGTCGGTGCGTTGGTCGGCCAGCTCGTGCAGCAGGTCTTCGGTCCGGGTGGTTTGCTTGGTACGTCTGAATCACCTTCTGGTGGAGGACGATCGTTCGTATCGCAGATTGGAGGTTCTTCTGACACTGGGAACTCTGCGACAAGCGTTCAACAGAATGTTGATGCGAAAATATCGGATGTCACCGCGTTTTTGACTGGCTGGCAGGTTATTCAAGGTGCAGCACTTGCTACCCAAGCCGCACTCGCCAGCTGTAACGATGATGCTGCAGAAGCAACACTTACTACTGTTGTCGAGCCGGCGCTTGCTCGCGCGAACGCGAATATAACGCGCGCGAATGTTGCACTTGCAGAACTGAACCGCATCAAGGGCACATTTACCGCTCCTGCGACGCCTAACACCAACCAAACTGCAGTCGTCGCA
This sequence comes from Minisyncoccota bacterium, assembly GCA_018062165.1. Lineage (GTDB taxonomy): Bacteria > Patescibacteriota > Minisyncoccia > Phycocordibacterales > Phycocordibacteraceae > C7867-001. The sequence goes on along the minus strand of JAGOSU010000005.1, from coordinate 12,453 downwards.
ACTGCTTCAGCTGATCTTCTTGCCCTCACCACCGGAAGCAATATGCCGAGCGCCGCTGAGATTGGAGAAGCCAGAAGCGAGAGTTCATCGAACCCGAACCTTGGTGAGTCGCTCTTCCTGCAGCTACAGGCGATTGCAGCTGCTGGGTGTTCCTAAGCCATGATGACGGAAACGCTCATGCGAAAGACTGGGCTCTCTGCACTTCTTCTTGGTGTTGTCGTGGTTGCGCTGCTTACGCTGGTTGCACTTCCTCGCGATGCCGCTGCCGCTGAGTGTACTTCACAGCAATTGAGCAATCAGTGTGCGACCGTTTACGGCGCCACAAACTTTGGAAGTGGCGTGCAAACCATATACTGCGACTGCAGTCGACAGGATGGTGCCACGATGGTTGTTAACGGGGAAGGGTATGCCAACGGCAACCCTACCGAACCAAGTACGGGCGAAACAAATCCCAACCTTCTTGAAGGTATTTTCAGTCTCATCCTCCAGGTGGTGGTGATTATCCTCTACCTCACGCTGTATCTTTCGAACTTCCTTTTGTGGTTGGCCGGCATGCTCTTCAACACCGTGTTCGTAGAGACGGTGCTGCAGTTCGGGCAGAACTTTGGTAATACTCCCGGGGTACTCACGGCCTGGACGGTGCTCCGCGACCTCGGAAACATATTCCTCCTCTTCAGTTTCGTGTTCATGGGAATCGCAACGATTCTCAACCTTCACGACTACACGGTAAAAAAGACATTGCCTCGCCTCATCATCTTTGCCGTGCTTCTTAACTTCAGTCTCTTTGCCGCTGAAGCGGTCGTCGACGTATCAAACGGCGTTAGTGCCGCCATTGTGGGGCAGGCGATTCCTAATACTGAGTGTACAGAAGCGGGCTCCGCGCTTCAGACGGGGACAGAAACGCTCACCCCAGGAGATTCTCCAGCAGAGCGATGCACAAAGGAATTCGGTATCACCGGGCTCGTAATGAACAATTCGCATTTGTCAGCAGTACTCGATGTTCCTCGATACCAAGATGACATTGGCAATCTCGACGAGACCTTTAAGCAACTCGCCACCCTATTCGGTCTCAGCATATTCTCAAGCATTCTTTCAGTAGTGTTCTTTGCAGCAGCCATTCTGCTCATCATTCGTGTCATCGTGCTGACCTTCATTATCGTGACCGCACCGATAGGCTTTGCGGGCATGGCCGTTCCATTTATGGGAGGCATTGCCAATAGGTGGTGGCATGAACTGGTGAACCAGTCGCTCTTCGTGCCAATATTTTTGCTCTTGGTGTTTGTCGGTCTCAAGGTGGTGGAAGGAAGTGGGTTGAGTGGTTCGGGAGGCGGGAATATCACCGACGCGCTTGGAAGTGGAGACATAAGCGCGTTCAGTGTCATCGTGACTTTCGCAGTCACTGCCGGATTTTTCCTCGCTGCGCTCATGGTCGCAAAGCGCTTTGGGGCCATCGGGGCGGATGCCGCCATCAAAACAGCAGGTGATCTTACCTACGGCTCTCTAGGGTTTGTTGGTCGCCGTACGCTTGGCTATGGTGCGTATAATCTTGCGCGCGCGTGGCATGGCAGTGGAGGTTCTTCCATACCTGTCATTGGCCGTAGCATGGCAGGGCTTCTCAACAAGGGCGCTACCTCGAGTTTCGACTTCCGAGGCACCAACCTTGCTAAGGCAGGCACTGGCTTTGCGGGCGTCGATCTTGGCGGCGCGAGCGGAGCCGCCCATCACGGCATCGAGGGCATCATCGACGAAGAGAAAGGTCTCAAGCTCAAGCATGCTGAGGCGGCTGAGGAGGAGCACGAGCGCGTGCTTGAAACGAGGCAGAACGAATACCGCCGTTACGACATGCAGTACCAGGAGGCGGGTGGAGACGCAGCGCTTAAGGCAGGTGATGCAAAAGCTCGTCAGCTCTTTGATAAGCGCAGAGATGCGATTGATAACCTCATGAAGAATGACGAGGGCAGGTTGTATCTCCAGCAGGATAACCACAAGGCTGAGGTACAGCTGCTTGAGGCCCTTAAGCGGCAGATGACCGAACTCACGCGGCAGGCTAAGTCCTTCAAAGACCAGGCGGCACGTACGTCGGATCCGATCGCGAAGGCTGGACTCCTCGCCTCTGCAGACAATCTTGATACTCAAGCCAATGGCATGGAGCGCAATGTTGAAAATCAGCAAGCACGTGTGGACGACCTGACAGAAGAGATGAGCAAGCTCGAGAGGGAGATACGATACGAGCGGCTCCGTGATAGCCGACAGCTCGCGCGCAGCGCGGAGTGGAGCCGGTTCATTCCGTTTAGCGTCGGACCGGATTCGGATCGCCTCGCTTCCAACAAGGAGTTCCATGATGAGTATCGTGATGCGAGCGCAAAACAGACCGACAAGATTGTCGCTGCTATTGCTTCTATGGCGGGCAAGGGTGGCGGCGGTTCGGCTGCCAAGCAAGCGGCGGCGGTTGAGCACGCTGTCGATAAGAGTGCCCATGGTTCAAAATAATCTATGCCTACCAACGAACCAAAGAAAACGCACGATGAAGTTATCCAGGAGGCCTGGGACCGAGCACCTTCGTATGTGCGCGAGACACTCACTTCGGCGGAATTCCAAAACTTTCTCAAGAGTCTTGAGGTGCGTTTCAAGATTCCTGCCGATATTGCTGGAGCAGCCGCGTATGAAATCTACCTCGCGCTTCTTGGCATCACGAAACCGAAGGAACTGCCGGTGTATCTTGAGGTGGATGCGCGAGTACCGAACTCTGCCATGGACGCGCTCGTTACTGCCCTTGATGCAGAAGTGTTTGCGCCCTTGCTCGAGAAGGCGGGTGTTACGAAGCAGCCGAAGGCAAAAGCTGATCTGCCAGAACCCCCACCCATCAATCGACTCTCTAAGACACCCCTCCCCAAGGACCTTCCTTCTCCAGCAACCCCGAAGGTCTCTCCAACTCCTGCGGTCGTACCCCCTGCCGCTCCCGCTGTACCTGCCCCTTCTCTCGCTGAGGTAAAGATTCCAGTACCCAAGCCCTTCGGTACGGACATTGCTGCTCCCTTGATTAAGAGTGTTACGCCTCCTCCTGCTCCTCCGGTGGTTGCGGAACCCCCTTTGGTCCCTGTGAAAAAGCGTCCTGGTGAAACAGGCGTGTCGCTCCCGCCTAAGAGTGCGAGCGCCGGAACGAAACTCGATCCGTACCGCGAGGCACCAGAGTAATTTCCTACTGGGCAGTGCGCCGTTATTGTTGGTTCTCTTGCTATACTATTCCTGATGGAGTACCAGGTACCGCAGTTCATTGAGGTTGAGGACAAAATTTTTGGACCACTTACGTTCAAACAGTTCCTCTATCTTGCCGGCGGTGCAGGGCTTGCAGCAGGACTCGTCCTCTATCTACCGTTGGTGCTTGGCGTTATGTTTGCGCTTCCCATCGCAGGGCTTGCGGTCGGCTTGGCCTTCTACAAGTTGAATGGAAAGCCGCTTATCGATCTTATTGAGGCAGGGCTTTCTTTCTACGTAAGCCGTAGGCTCTACCTCTGGAAGAAGGAGCCAAAAGTCGCAGAAGCCCTGCCGACTGTGTCGCTCTCTTCAACGCTTGGTGAAGACGCCCCACGCCAGAAGCTGGACCTCACGACAAGTCGTCTCAAGGAGCTTGCCCTTTCCCTCGACAGCAGAGTGAACCTCGAAGAAAACCATGCCTGACGCCAAAGCAACACAAGCATTCGTCCCCGTGAAGGAGGTCCGCAACGGGGTCATCATCCTTAAGGATGGGGGGTACCGCGGCGTTCTCATGTGTTCCTCGCTCAACTTCGCACTCAAGTCCGCAGATGAGCAGCGTGCCATCATCGGTGGATTCCAGACCTTCCTCAACACGCTCGACTTCTCGGTAGAGATTGTGGTGCATTCTCGCAAGATGGATATTCGTCCGTATCTCGCGATTCTCAACGAACGCGCACAGGCACAGACGTCAGAACTCATGCGCATTCAGCTGCGGGAGTACATACAGTTCATCACTAACTTCATTCAAGGCACTGAAGTTATGACGAAGGTCTTCTACATCGTCGTGCCGTTCACGCCCGCAATAGCTGGTACCCTCACCAAGAATCTGCCGTTTATTAATCCCCAGCAGACCAAGAAAGAGAAGCTCGTCGGCGAAACCGAGACCTTCGACGAGTATCGCGTACAGCTTGAGCAGCGCATGTCGCTCGTTGCTGGTGGAATATCTTCGACTGGGTTGCGCGCCGTGCCGCTCAAGACCGAGGAAATTATTGAACTGCTGTACCGTTCGTTTAATCTTTCGGAGCTCGATACGCCGCTTCGACTTACCACCCACTAGTTATGGCACTCCTCGACTTTTTGAAGCGTAAGAAGCAATCGACTCAAGACCTGGCGATCTCGCTCGCGCCGGTCGTGCCTACCGATATCTATGCGGCTGGTGAGCTTGACCTTGCTGACACCATCGCGCCGGCGGCGCTTAAGGTGGAATCAAAGTCGCTCGCACTCGGCGAGAAATTCTCTCGTTCCTTCTATACCATCTCGTACCCGCGTTACCTTACCGACAGCTGGTTTACACCGATTGTGAACCTTCCACGTGTTTTCGATATCGGCATTCACGTGCACCCGGTCGAGACGGCGTCTGCTCTCCGTAACTTCCAGCGCAAAGTGGCGGAGGTGGAAAGTCAGATTGCTGAACGGCAGGAGAAGGGCCTGGTGCGTGACCCGATGCTCGATACTGCCTTCCAAGACCTTGAGAACTTGCGCGACCGTCTTCAGCAGGCGGAAGAGCACCTCTTTGATGTGGGCGTCTACCTTACCGTCTACGGCTCGACCGAGGAGGAGCTCGACAAGATAGAAGGAGAGATTCGCGGCATCCTCGACTCCAAGCTGGTCTACACCAAACCAGCGCTCTTCCAGCAAGAACAAGGATTCCGCTCGACGCTGCCACTCGCGCTTGATGAGCTTGCGGTCAACTCGAAGATGAACTCGAGTCCGCTCTCTTCCATCTTCCCGTTTGTGTCTTTTGACCTCACGAGCGACCGCGGCATTCTCTTTGGTATTAACCGCCACAACGCCTCCCTGATTCTCTTCGATCGCTTCTCGCTTGAGAACTACAACTCGGTGGTGTTTGCTAAGTCGGGTTCGGGAAAGTCGTACGCTATCAAGCTCGAGATTCTTCGCTCGCTTATGTTTGATACCGACGTCATTGTGATTGACCCGGAGCGTGAGTACGAATACCTTGCGGAAGCTACCGGAGGCCGCCTCTTCAACATTTCGCTCTCGAGTGAGCACCACATCAATCCATTTGACCTTCCACCAGTGAAGGACGACGAAGAGCCTGCAGACATCCTTCGCTCTAACATCATCAACTTGGTGGGCCTTTTCCGCATCATGCTCGGCGGTCTTACGCCTGAAGAGGATGCCATCATTGACAGGGCGATTACCGAAACCTACGCGCTCAAAGACATCACTGGCGAAGCAGACTTCACGGGCATGGCGCCACCGCTCCTCTCGGACTTTGAAAGCGTGCTCTCGGGCATGGAGGGAAGTGGTTCCCTGGTCACGCGTCTTTCCAAGTACACACGTGGTACCTGGAGCGGCTTCCTTAACCAGCCGACTAACGTCGACATCAACAAGCAGTTTGTCGTGTTCTCAGTGCGCGATATGGAAGACGAACTCAAGCCGGTGGCCATGTACATCGTCACCCACTTCATCTGGAATGCGGTGCGTCATGAACTGAAGAAGCGTCTGCTTGTTATCGACGAGGCGTGGTGGATGATGAAGTCAGAAGATACTGCGTCGTTCTTGTACTCGCTTGCTAAGCGCGGACGTAAATACTATCTCGGCGTTTCAACGATTACGCAGGACGTGGAAGACTTCCTTCGCTCTCCGTACGGTCGCCCGATTCTCACGAACTCCTCTATCCAGCTGCTTCTCAAACAATCTCCAACGACAATCGATCTCTTGAAGGAAACCTTCAACCTTACGGAAGAAGAAAAGTTCCTTCTCCTTGAGTCAGGAGTGGGAGAGGGACTCTTCTTCGCTGGTCTCAAGCACGTTGCTATCCGCATCGTTGCGTCCTACACCGAAGACCAGATTATTACTTCTGACCCTTCGCAGCTTCTTGCGATTAAGCGCGAGAAGGACCGCATCGACCAGGTGGTCTAACCTAGGGTATGGCAGCACCCGCCAGGCAGTACCCGCAGCCGCAAGAAGAGGAAGAAGTTCCTCAGCCTGTTTACGCCGCTAACGACAATCGGCGGCAAGCACCGAAACCTAAGAAGGGTATCGGAACGTTGGTGGCTATTGCACTTATTGTGGTTGCTTTTAGTTTTGACGGCCTGCAGTTTCTCGCAAACCTCTTGCATGTGATGGGGCCCACACTCGCTACAGTGACCGGTGGCGCGGCGGGAATGATTGCAGGCTTCGTGGTCGGAGCACTCGTGTTTATTGTGGTGAGCGCCGTGACTCTGAACCCGGTGGCGGGAGGTGTCGTCGGAGCAGCCGCTGGAACGGCGACAGGAGCTGCCGTCTCGGTTGCGGTCAGTACGCTTGGCGTGGTTGCCTCCTCAGCGCTCGCTATGATGATTCCGTTTTGGATTGGCATCCTCTCGCAAATTGTCTTTGGCGTGTGGTTCGCGCTTTTGGGCAAGAGCTACAAGAGGAACTTTGCGACCCGCATCATGATTCACATGAGTATGTTTGTGACGGAACTCCTCCCACTCATTAATGCGCTTCCAGGCATAACGCTTGGGGTAGTGGCGCTTATTCTTCTGTATCGTGCAGAAGCTATGTATGGCAAAGACGTAAAAGGCATTCCGCTCTCAAAGCTCGGCTCCCTTATCAAGGGGCAGCTGCCGCGCGTGAAGAGGGATATAAATCAGGCCAGGCCTCCCTGGGAGAAGGAAGCTTCGGAAGCGGATACCACTTCACGGCAATGGGGGCCGCAGGGTACGTATAAGGACCAGGTACTCGCTAACGCGGCAGGGATTGACCTTGCCGGGCACAAGTTTTTCGATGTGGAGGCGCGCTATCGGCGTAGATACGGGGTTGGTTCCGACCAGTTCAGAGAGGTCGTGCGCAATAAGATAAATCAGGAAAGGGGCGGGCAGGGCTGATAGAATAGGGAGTAATGAAATACCCTAACGTAGAGACCAAGGTGCTCGATGTAGACGTCGAATCGCTTACCGCACGCATGCGCGGCATCGGTGCTAAGGAAGTGTTCAATGCGGAGCGCACCATTACACACCTTGATGATGGTACCGGGCGGCTGCGCGCAAAGAACTTCAAGCTCACGGAGGAGGACAAATTGAAGCTCTCGATTGATACCAACGAGGAGCACAGCACCGTGAAGCTCTTTGTCTCACGAAAGGCGGAATGCATCGACATGCTTGCGGAGCTCGGCGTGCATCCCATTGCTGTCACTCGCGCACGACGCACCTCGTTTGAATGGGAGGGCGTTGATTTCGATATCGACCAGTTCCCGGGCATTCCGCCGTTTCTTGAGGTGGATGTTGCGGAATCTGCACACACGCTTGAAGAGGTGCTTGCGACTCTCGAGCTTGAGGGGAAGGAGCAGGGAATGCTCTCGACGCCGCAGATTTACGAGCGCTACGGCCTCAACTACTTCGAGCAGTTTAAGGCAGCATGAGTCTCTGGTCTGTTTTTGCTGTCGTTCTTATCCTCGGGCTGGTTACGTTCTCGGCGTCTAACACCTTTGTAAAGGCGCGAGCCTCTCGCCAGCTCATGGCCAATGAGCATCCCTATACAAAGGAGAGCACTGATTACACTAAGACCGTGCTCGTGCTCGGGGACTCAACGGCCGTCGGTATCGGTGCGGATAAACCTGAGGATTCTGTCGCAGGACGCGTCGCTGCATACGTAGAGGCTACCTACGTCGAGAACCACGCCATCTCAGGAACGGCAGTTGAAGATTTGCCAAAACAAATTAACGAAGCGAAGCGAGAGTTCTATGACCTCATCCTCATACAAGTCGGTGGCAACGACATTCTTTCGTTTAGTGATCCAAAGAAGGTGGGGCCGCTTCTCACCGAGGTATTGAAGACTCTTCCCAAGGCTGGGAAGGTGGTGGTGTTCTCAGCGGGGAACGTCGGAGGGGCAAGCATCTTCCCGCACCCCATCCGCCCTATTCATACGTGGCTTACGCTTGAGTTTCATAAAGCCTTCGCGAAAGCGGTCGAAGGGCTCGCTATCTACGTAAATCTCTATGAGCCGCCGGGCAAAGACCTCTTTTTGAAAGACCAGGACCGCTATCTCTCCGTTGATGGTCTTCATCCTTCTTCCGAAGGGTACCGACTGTGGTTTGAGAAGGTTCGGGAGGTGCTATAGGGAAGATTCGAGTTCGCGAAGTGCCGCTGCCTTCCAATCGCTCCCAAATCTTTTGGGATATGTATAAATGCCAGTAGTAAACTTCGGATCCATGAGAGCGTCGACCGCCATGCGCATAATTTCTTTGGAGGCTTTCGGTCCGTACACCCACGTATCTCTGGCGCCGATTCTCTTTTTCTCCCGATCCTCAAGGAGTGGTAATCCCTTATGAACATGGAAGATGCGAGCAAGAGTTCTGTTCTGGATGTAGCCGGCCGGCCGTATGAGGATGCCCTTTCCCTTGAGGCCCTTAGCTTCTAGGAGGTCATCCCCAGCTTTATAGAGCATCTCTGAGAGGCCTCTGGGGCTCCGCTCCTTTTTGGGTCCTCCCTCTGGGGTCCTGTCTGGGATTTCATTGGCTCCTTCGCTCATTGCTTCACTATATAGGCTGGCGATTGCATTTCCCAGGACCCTCCTATATATTGTCCCTAGCTCCCACGGGGGAGTTTTCATTTCCTAGATGCCTACAATCAACCAGCTCCAGAAGAAGCGCCGCAAGGTCGTCGACCGCAAATCAAAGGTCGTGGCTCTTGGTCGTGGGTTCAACCACCTCGAGAACCGCCCGACCTTCTACCCAGCGCCCTTCAAGCGTGGTGTGTGTGTAAAGGTAACAACGAAGACCCCCCGCAAACCGAACTCCGCTATTCGTAAGATTGCCCGTGTTCGCCTCACCAACGGTATGGAGGTTACTGCCTACATTCCTGGCGAGGGTCACAACCTCCAGGAGCACTCCGTCGTCATGCTTCGCGGTGGCCGTGTGAAAGACATCGGCGTGCAGTACACCATCGTGCGTGGTCGTCTTGATACCGCAGGTATTGAGAAGCGCCGCCGTGGTCGCTCTCGTTACGGAGCTAAGAAGCCTAAGAACTAAGCATGCGTCGCCCGATTAAGAACAAACACCCAAGGAAGCCAGACCTGACCTACAAGTCAGAGGGCATCACCCGTTTCATAAACACCGTCATGCTCGACGGAAAGAAGGATACTGCGCGCAAGGTGGTGTACGCCGCTCTCGATATCATCAAGAAGGGTGACGTTGATCCACTTGAGACTTTTGAGACCGCTATCCGCAACGTCTCTCCTCTTATGGAGGTTCGCTCTCGCCGTGTGGGAGGTGCTAACTACCAGGTTCCTCGTGAGGTTCCTCAGCAGCGCCGCGTTTCTCTGGCCTACCGCTGGCTCATCAATGCCGCTCGCGCCAAGAAGGGCAAGCCGATGGCAGAGAAGCTCGCAAACGAGATCCTGATGGCCGCTAAGAACGAGGGAGAGGCAATCAAGAAGAAGGACGACATGCACCGCATGGCTGAGGCCAACAAGGCCTTCGCCCACTTCGCCTGGTAAGAAACAGCCGCCCTAAGGGGCGGTTTTTTGTATTTCCGGAAGTGGTATGCTTTCCAGCATGAGTATTGAAAAGAAAGCGGAAGGAAAAGGACTCAGTCCGATGGGCTGGGCCAAGGTACTGTTAGCAGGTGTGGCGATTGGTACGCCTTTGTATGTGGCGACGCAGCATGCGCTTGAGCAACACCAGTCCGCTCCTGAGGATCTCTCCAGCGACATCGCTCCAGGCGTCATCCTCAGTATAGATCCCGTTGCGCAGGAAGAAGGAGGCGTCGCAATGGTTGATGTCACTGTTGCCTACCAAGGAGTCGAGCAGCAGCTCCGAATGCCAGCTACTGAGGCGGCTGATTTTTCCGAGAATCAAGAGGTCGATGTCGACTTCAGCGTACGGGTGGGGCGGGAGCAGGGTGAGGTTGAGGTACGCATAAATTCTATTTCCCTGCCGGGAGACCCAGCGTAGGAGGAACCCAAAGAAACAACCGCCCGAGAGGGCGGTTTTTTAAAGCTTATGCGTACGCTTGAAGGATGCGATTGCGGAGGGAAGTAGTGTTTTCGCAAAAGATTCCGAGAGAGTCTCCGGTTTGAGGTCGAGTATTTCTCGAGACCCCGTTCTGGTCTCGAAGTTGAGTAAGAATTCGGAGGGAAAGCGCTCGCCGGAGCTCTCGTTCGCCGGCTTTGGGTTTCGGCTCTCAATGTTGAGGTTCCATCGCTCGATGTTGAAGGTCTTTCCCTTCTCGGTCTTGGGGTAGGAGAGGGAACGGAAGAGTCGAAGTTCGTACATGTGGTTGAGAGGGAGTCGGTACACATCCCTAGTGGCTTCTGTGGGGTTCGGCGAACCCTTCTCGCGGTTCCACTTCATGGTTGAGAGACGGTTGAACGCCTCAACAAGAGCAGTGGCGACTTTCACTTCAAGTTCTGCCGAGCCGTCCTTGAATGCTTCTTCAATCTCTTCTACGCGGATGTACTCATCTTCATCATTAGAACGCATCGCTTCGTCGTATTCCGCCATGCGCTGGTCACGCTTGGCGGCGAGGAGGCGGTAGTCACTATGGAATTCCGCAAGAGCCTGCTCAATGGCACCGAGCTTCTTGGATACCTCAGGGAATGGAGCACCTTCTTTTCCGGCCATACCTCTATAGTACCGAGCATTGCTTTTTGAGGCTACTTTCAGTATCTTACGAGTAACGCATCACGCGCCTTTTTATTTACCTACATCCCTATGAATCGCGATTATCCGCTTGAGAAAGTACGCAACTTCGGTATCGTTGCCCACGTCGACGCCGGCAAGACCACCACGTCTGAGCGTGTCCTCTACTACACCGGCTCCCAGCACAAGATTGGAGAGGTGCACGAGGGAGAGACCACCACCGACTGGATGGAGCAGGAGCGGGAGCGCGGCATCACCATTACCGCAGCTGCCATCACCTGTTTCTGGACCCGCACCAACGAACCGGATAAGAAGGACACCTCCAAGAAGTATCGCTTCAACGTCATCGACACCCCGGGACACATCGACTTCACCGCTGAGGTGAAGCGCTCTATGCGTGTGCTCGACGGCGCTATCGTTGTGTTCGACGGTGTGGCTGGAGTGGAGCCGCAGTCAGAGACCAACTGGCGCTACGCTGACGAGGCTAAGGTGCCTCGCGTCTGTTTCATCAACAAGCTCGACCGCACAGGTGCGTCCTTTGAGGATTCCTACAAGTCGATTCTCGACCGCCTTTCAAAGAAAGCAGTGCGCGCGCAAATTCCTATGGGAGCTGAAGGCAACTTCGAAGGCGTTGTAGACCTTCTTTCCATGAAGGCCTATACCTTCGCGGGCAAGATGGGAGATGAAGTGATTGAAGGAGAAGTGCCTGCACAGTTTGTAGAGGAGGCAACCAAGTACCGCGCTGAGCTCATCGAGCGCATCGTCGAACACGATGAGGCACAGATGGCAGCGTTCTTTGAGGGCAAGGAGCCTTCATTGGAAGAACTTAAGGCAACACTCCGGAAGGCAGTCATCAACAATGAAATTTTCCCGGTGTACACCGGTTCTGCACTTAAGAACAAGGGCGTGCAGCTGGTGCTTGATGCGGTCGTTGACTACCTTCCGTCCCCACTCGATCTTCCTCCAGTTAAGGGAACCAACCCGAATACAGGCGAAGAAGTAATCCGCACGGCCTCGGATAGCGAGCCATTCACCGCGCTCGCCTTCAAGCTTCAGACTGACCCGTTCGTGGGAGCGCTCACCTTCTTCCGTGTGTACGCAGGAAGTGTGACCGCAGGTTCGTACGTCTACAACGCGAACACCGGCACCAAGGAGCGTGTGGGACGCATCGTGCGTCTTCAGGCTGACAAGCGTGAGGAAGTGGAGCAGGTCTTCACCGGAGAAATCGCCGCTATGGTGGGACTTAAGGACACCAAGACCTCCCACACTCTTTGTGATGAGAACAATCCAATCATCCTCGAGCAGATTAAATTCCCTGAGCCGGTGGTGAGTTTGCGCATTGAGCCTGCTACCAAGGCTGACCAGGAGAAGATGGGTATGGCCATCCGCAAGCTTGCGGATGAGGACCCAACCTTCAAGGTCACTTCTGACGAAGAGACTGCCGAGACCATTATCTCGGGCATGGGTGAGCTTCACCTTGAGATTCTCGTTGACCGCATGAAGCGCGAATTTAACGTGGTCGCAAACGTTGGTAAGCCACAGGTGGCCTACCGCGAGACCATCATGGGCTCCTCTGAGGTTGAAGGTAAGTACATCAAGCAGACAGGAGG
>JAGOSU010000039.1 GCA_018062165.1 Minisyncoccota bacterium | reverse complement strand
ACGCGGAACCAAATGATCCTTGGGGAGTCGCCCTAAGCCGTCAGACCTTTGCCTAGAGGGTGATGCGCACGATTTTTGCAAAGAAAAAGAACCCGAAGGTTCCGCTACCTCTCCGAACTGAGGTATAATGGGATACTAGCATACCCTGTTTTTATGTCAAGTACCCCCCTAGAACCGCAGAAAGAGGCGGTCCCACGCGACCAAGCACTTGATGCGGCGCTGCGACCTACTATTTGGGACGAATATGTGGGCCAGGGACACGTCAAAGCCAACGTAAAAGTGGTGCTCGAAGCTGCAAAGAAGCGCGGTGACATGCCCGAGCACCTTTTGTTCTATGGTCCGCCAGGAGTTGGTAAGACGACACTCGCTCATTTGGTTGCCGCAACGCTTGAACGCCCCATTCGAAGCACTTCCGGTGTCGCCATTGAGCGCGCAGGTGACCTCGCAGCAATACTTACGAACCTGGAACCCAACTCCATCCTCTTTATAGACGAGATTCACCAGCTCGGAAGCAAGGTGGAGGAGCTTTTGTATCCGGCACTTGAGTCCGGCACGCTCGATATCGTACTCGGCAAAGGACCATCAGCTCGCACGGTTGAGCTTTCACTCCCCCGCTTTACCTTGGTAGGTGCGACGACTAAGGTCTCTCACATTTCTGGTCCACTTCGTTCCCGTTTCGGTGGCGGCGTGTACCAGCTCGACTTTTATTCTGACGAGGACCTCCGCTCCATCGTGAAGCGCTCCATCCGCATGCTCGGGCTCAAGGCCCCGGACAATGTGATTGAACAAATTGCAGGAAGGAGCCGCGCCACCCCTCGCGTTGCTAATGCTCTGTTGAAGCGCGTACGCGACTACGCCGAGGTTGCCGAGAAAGACATCACGACTGAAGTTTGTGACCTCGCCTGCCAGATGTTTGGTATTGATACGCTTGGTCTTACCAAAGATGACCGCCGATATCTCGAGACACTGGAGAAAGGATTTAAGGGCGGCCCTGCCGGTATCCGCGCCCTCGCCTCAGCACTCCACGAAGACCCGGATACGCTTGAGAACGTGTACGAACCCTTCCTGCTTCGGCTTGGGTTTGTTGAGCGCTCTTCAAGAGGGCGTGTGCTTACGGAGAAGGGGCGAGCGTACTTAGCGGCAAACTAATATGTCAGGACACTCAAAATGGTCTCAGATAAAACGTCAGAAGGGGGTGACGGATGCTGCCCGTTCCCGCGTCTTCTCTCGCTTCGCGCGCGAGCTCGCCCTTGAGTCTAAGAAAGCTGGCGGGAATGTTTCCTCTCCCGGTCTCGCCGCAGTCATCACACGCGCAAAGGCGGCCAACATGCCCAAAGACAACATCGACCGCGCAATTACTAAAGGTGCATCCAAAGATTCTAGCGAACTCGAGCAGGTAGCCTACGAGTTCTACGGTCCTGGCGGCATCGCCATCATTGCGAGCGCCGTTACCGACAGCAAGAATCGCACAACGCAGGAGATAAAGCATTTACTTTCAAAGAATGGGTACGAGCTCGGCACGCCAGGAAGCGCGTCATGGGCGTTTACGAAGAGTCCTGATGGCCGATATTCGGCAAATGACCCAAAGATGCCCGTTGCGGCAGACGACGAAGGAAAGCTCGAGGAGATTCTCACCATTCTTGATGAGCAGGAGGACGTGCAGGAGGTGTTCACTAACGCCGAGGGCTATGAGAATACTGGCGATTGACCCGGGCTACGACCGCCTCGGTATCGCTGTCGTTGAAGGAACGGGCAATAAACCAGTGCTTGTCTGGAGCGATTGCCTTATTCCTGCCAAAGGCGCGCACCATGACCGTCTTTCTGAAGTACGCATGGCGGTAGAAGAGGCGCTCGCTAAATACCAGCCAGACATGCTTGCCATTGAGAAGCTTTTCTTTAGCGTGAACAAGTCGAGCGCCATGGGAGTGGCTGAGGCCCGCGGCGCGGTCCTTGCCGCCATCGGAAGGACCGGGGTTCCGGTGCAGGAATTCGCCCCAGGGACCATAAAGCTTGCGGTTACGGGGAACGGAGCGGCCGACAAGGCAGCCATCGCTAAGATGCTGCCCCTCCTTATAACGCTTCCCCCGAAGAAGCGTCTGGATGATGAGCTCGACGCTATCGCCATAGGCATCACCGCCCTCTCGAGCGGTTTTCCCCAGTAGGGGTTGTCCCCCGTTGCAAAGGAGCCGAAGTCTGGTCAAATAGAGGCACTCCGCAGCCTGCGGGGCTTACAACAGTAATTTTTGCACATGGACGACGATGCAATGAAGGATGACGATGTTCTCGATCTCGATGACGACATGGATGAAGACGAGGACGCCGAAGAGACCGCAGACGACGAAACTGAAGAAGAGAAGGACGCCTTCTAAGGCAATCCCAAAGGCCCGCTCAACGCGGGCCTTTTGCTTTTTGTGATAGCATTCTCCCAATGCCTCGTAAGAAGCGCGCCCACCCCATCACCCGCAGACTCTTTGTCTTTGCCGGCATCCTTTTCTGTATTGCAGGCGCAGGCCTCATCCTTATGGCGCTCACGCCGGTGCCTGACCTTGATTCCCTTTCCTACAGGAAGGTCACGCAGTCGACTAAGATTTACGACCGCACGGGCGACACCATTCTCTACGACCTTAATACTGATGTGCGCCGCAACATCGTTCCGCTTTCGGCAATCTCCGAGAACATACGCAATGCCTCCATTGCTATTGAAGACGACACCTTCTACCAGCACATGGGCGTGCGCCCCATCTCCTTCCTGCGTGCAGTGTTGGTAAACCTTGCGACCGGTTCCTTCAGCCAGGGAGGCTCCACTATTACGCAGCAGGTGGTGAAGATGACGCTGCTCACGGGAGATAAGACTATTATCCGCAAGGTACATGAGTGGGTGCTTGCGCTCAAGCTTGAGCAGCGCTTCACCAAGGATGAGATTCTTGAGCTCTACCTCAACAACACTCCCTACGGCGGCACGCTCTACGGCGCTGAAGCAGCTGCTCGTGCATTCTTCGGGAAGAGCGCAAAGGATGTAACGGTTGGCGAGGCAGCGTATCTCGCAGCACTTCCGCAGTCCCCTACTCGCTATTCTCCGTACGGTAACCACCGCGACGAGCTTGATGCTCGCAAAAACCTCGTGCTCGACCGCATGAAGAAGGTTGGATTCCTTAACGAGGAACAGTATGCGGCGGCAAAGGCTGAGGTCGTTACCTTCAGTGCACAGCCGAACTCTTCGATTATTGCGCCGCACTTCGTCTTCTATGTGCGTGAGTATCTTGAAGAGAAGTATGGGCCAGAGGTGGTTGAGGAAGGACTCACCGTCATCACGTCTATTGATGCAGAGCTCCAGCACGAAGCTGAGGCGATTGTCTCTGAATACGGAGCCGCCAACGTTGAGAAGTTTAACGCCAACAACGCCGCACTCGTCGCCATCGATCCTAAGACCGGCGAGATACTTTCTATGGTGGGTTCACGCGACTACTTCAACGAGGAGATTGATGGTAGCTACAACTCCGTGACTGCAAACCGTCAGCCGGGGTCTTCCTTCAAGCCGTTCGTGTACGCAGCTGCACTCCTGAAGGGCTTCACCCCGCAGACTATTATCTTTGACCTCCCTACCCAGTTCTCTACCTCCTGCAGTCCGGCAGATAACTTTAATGGTACCTACCCTTGCTACGCTCCGGGGAACTTCGATGACAAGTTCCGGGGTCCTATGACGTTCACGACCGCCCTTGCACAGTCGATTAACATCCCGGCCGTAAAGACGATGTACCTGGCAGGAATCAACAATGTCATCGCACTGGCAAGCCAGATGGGTATTAGCACCCTTACGAACGCTGACCAATACGGCCTCTCGCTGGCTCTTGGTGCCGGGGAAGTGAAGCTTCTTGAGCTCACGAGCGCTTTCGGTGTCTTCGCCAACGATGGCGTACGTGTGCCTCCGGTGGCGGTTCTAAAGGTTACTGATATGAAGGGCACGGTCCTTGAGGAGTACGAAGCGCACCCAGAGCCCGTGCTTGACCCAGGGGTAGCTCGCGACATCTCTTCGATGCTTTCTAACAACCAGGCACGCATTCCTTCGTATCGTCCGGACAATCCGTTCAACATCGCAGGCTACGACGTAGCGGCTAAGACCGGTACCACCAACGAATACCGTGATACCTGGACCGTGGGCTACACCCCATCGCTCGCAGTGGGTGTCTGGGCCGGTAACAACGACAACACTCCTATGGTGCACGAGACTGCCGGCTACGTGGTCGCTCCTATGTGGAGGGCGTTCATGGATGTTGCGCTTCCAAAGCGCCCAAAAGAATTCTTTGGCGAGCCGCGTGGTATTCCTGAGAACGCGCCTCCTGCTCTTCGCGGTGTCTACATTAGCGACGAAGGCGTGCACGACATTCTCTACTGGGTAGATAAGGACAATCCTCTAGGTGGAGGTACGTCACGACGCGATGCACAGAACGCACACTGGGAGTATCCGATACAGGCGCTGAATGCGACTGGGTTTACGGGGCAGTAGAAGTGGCTATCGATGAGGTCGGGAGGCTGGTTACGTCTTCAATATTAATATTGAAATACCCGAAAAGAGTAAGGAAAATGATCCCGACCACCAGAAAGAAAACGCTTAGCCAATTTGTGGTTTCTGCCGAATAGTACCAGCCGTTTTTTTCCATATCCTCGGGCGTTGCGAAGCTGTCGGTTTTAATGCCTTTCGCGCACCATCGGAAATGAAGGATAACGAAGGTATAAGCAAGAAGTATAGAAATAAGGCCCAGTACCAGGGCAGCCCAAGAAAGAAACAGAAACTCTGTGCGTAAGAAGTATTGTGTAGAACTTGAAACAAACGCCGCCGAAAGTGAAAGAGTTCCCGCAGTTAGGAGGAAAATTATGTTATCAAATTTATCCCTCTCCCTGCTGGCTGCAGAAATAACTGAGTTTATTTGTTCAGTTTGATCTGGTCTCATTTGATACTATTGATTCATCGGCATCACCAAATACAAGAAACTCGTATCCCCTACTCCCTTGATGATGAGCGGCCTCCCTATTCCCCCTGCGGACAGCGTAATGCTCTCAGAGGTAATAAGAGGAAGTGGGGTGTGGAGGTAGCGATGGTTGAAGGAGAGCTCAAGAGACTCGCCAGAAAAAGCCGCAGATATGGGTTCTACGGACTCCCCGACATCCGCGTTGTGTGCAGAAAGGGCGAGCTTCTTCCCTGTTACGTCAAAGCTCAGGCGAACCTTCTGGAAGGAGTCTGAGAAGACAGCAGTACGTTTGAGGGCCCCTTCAAAGTCCTTACGAAGCAGTGTTGCCTCCACTGAGAAAGACTTAGGAATGATCTGGGTGTAATCAGGGTAGCTAGCAGACACAAGGCGCGTCGTAATAGTGCTCTTGGCCCAGAGAACGGCACACTGGTGCTCTCCAACACGTACCTCCACCTCATCATCAGGAATCGTCTGTGCGAGGTCGAGTGCGTTCTTTGCTGGAATCAGTATGGAGAAGTTTTCAATCTTTCCCTTAACCGACATCTTCTTCTCTGCAAGACGGAAGGAATCAGTTGCCACCGCCTTTACTGTCCCCCCTTCAGAAGAAATAAGAACTGAGGCAAGCTCAGGACGAATAGTAGATGTAGACGCACATGGGGCGACAGTGCTTATAAGTGCTTTGAGTGCAGCGCCCGCAATACTAAACGTCGTCTTAGGATTCTCTGGAAGTGGGAGAGTTGGGAAATCCTCAAATGGAAGCGTTTTCATAGTACTCTTTGCGGAACCAGAGCTGATGACGGCAGTATCTCCACTGTGTTCAATGGTCACCTGACCCTCTCCAGAGAAGGAGGAGGAAATCTCACGAAGGATGGTAGCGGGAAGAACAATCGCTCCAGGGTTCTTGATTGTTCCTTCGATGTGAATATCTACTCCCGTCTCAAGATTGGTGGCGCGCACTTTAATTCCATCGTCTCCTGCAACAATAGCG
This sequence comes from Minisyncoccota bacterium, assembly GCA_018062165.1. Taxonomy (GTDB): domain Bacteria; phylum Patescibacteriota; class Minisyncoccia; order Phycocordibacterales; family Phycocordibacteraceae; genus C7867-001. The sequence continues at coordinate 236 of JAGOSU010000039.1, read as the reverse complement.
ATTCCAGAAAGTGCCGGCACTGTTGCTGAACGTCGATCAGTAAACCGAGATACCATCCCCACCACTTCTGCGAATTCTTTTTTTTGTAAAATAATTACCATACCTTCTTATTAGTCCTGTTGATACGTGGAGAACGGTAATCAGTGAGTAAGTACGACGTGTTACTGCAATCGATAGACTGAGAAGGTGTGGAGAACTGTGCGGAGCACTGGGACACTGCGCGAGAATTCTTACGA
>JAGOSU010000004.1 GCA_018062165.1 Minisyncoccota bacterium | reverse complement strand
AGCCCGAAGAGACGGAACTCCCAAATCTCTATGCCACGTGCCTTCCCTTCCTCCCACAGCATGCGAGCCAAGAGCGGGGTTTCGTCGTCCCAATCAGTTATCTTCTTTGCCCACCCTCGCTTCACGAACCAATTGAGAAGCTTCGGCGTGAGGTTCTTCTCCACCTTGTACATCCATGAAGTTATTGGCTTCAGAAAAGCGTTAGGAGTAAAGAAGGGGCGCAGGAGGTCGTCGAGGGCAACCGTGATGTAGGTCAGGCGGTGGTAGATACCGTCCCCACCGCACTCCTCGCAATCCGCTGGTTTCATCACGCTAGTATACCCGTTCCTGCTTGTTGCATCATCCGTAGAAATACGAGAGCGCTATGACACCTATGGCCACCAAGAAGATGCCGAGCAACTGATGAGGCTTCACCTTCTCCTTGTTGAGGAAGAGGCCAAGCAGTACCGCAAGGGCGATATAGCCGCCACTGATAGTGTTAGCCACCGAGATAGGCACGAAGGTCACGGCAGTGGCGAACGCTACCCAAGCGACGTTGTCAGAAATGCTGTGCGCAGCAATGGTGAACGGATGTTTCTTGATTTGTTTCCAGGTGGTGTGAAGTGTGCCATCGCGAAGGATAACCAGAAACGAAACCAAGGCGAGCGCACCGTGCGAGAACCACACCGCTACCAAGGGTGAGATGGCCTGGCTTGAGACACCAATAAGTACTGAAGTGAGCGCCGTACCAATAGCCGCGGCGAACGCCAACCACACGCCCTTCTCCAAAAGACGAAGCGATACATGGTGGAAGCTGCGCATCACCACAAGTACGGTGCCAGCGAAGACCAAGAGCATGAAGAGGAATTGGATAGTCCCGAGCGTTTCTCCTATGAACAGAACGCTAATACCGACGGCCATTGGAAGCTCGAGACCTACGACTGGCTCAACAATCGCAATCTTTCCCTGTCGTAGCGCTTCGAAGTCGAAGGCCGCTCCTGCCATCACAATGATTGAAAGGACGGAAAGGAGTGCGATGTCAGAGAGTGAAATCTGCCCCAGGTCAGGGAGTACAAAGGGCGAAAGGGCGAGAAAACCGACGAGTCCTATGAAGAAGAGTGCCTTGGCGCTCCCGACAAGCCGCGTGGTGCGCTGAATGAGGAAATCCCCGACTCCCCAACCAACAAGAGCGAGAAGCGCAAGCAGGACGCCGGCTGCAATCATGGAAAGTATGCTAGCACGCGCTACCGTGCGTAGCGGTCGAGTACCCGATCAAGGAGTGTCTGAGAATCTTGCTCGGAATCCTCTGAGCCGAGTACCACAAGCACGATGGGACGTGTTGTCGAACCAATAGGTATTTCAAGCACAATAAGGTCGGTTTCCTTAGCGGCTAAGGTTTGCCCCACCTTGCCACCGATAAAGTACTTGCTCGTGATGAGGTGATTGAGGTTCCTGAGGTCCGTGAAGACACTCGCCCCATAGGCACTCCCCTTCAGGTCTCCAGAGGTGATGTTGAACACAAAGCTCCGGTTGTTGTAGACGTACTTGGCGAGCATGAAAAGATCTTCTGCTGTTGAGACGTTCTCTGCTGAAGCTCCAGATGGGTCCACAAACGTGGTATCGGTCATGCCGATTGCCTTGGCCTTCTCGTTCATGTGAGCGACAAAGCTCTCGCGACCATAGTGGCGTGCAATGGTCTCCGCTGCTTCGTTTGAGGATTCCGTAAGCAACGGAAAGAGAAGCTGGTAGATGCTGATTTCCTGTCCGGCGCGCAGACGTGGGAGCGAGGTGTAGACAATGGCCTCACGAGGAACAGTGGTGACGGTATCAAGGTTGAGGTACTCCGTTGCGATGAGTGCCGTCATGAGCTTGGTGATCGAAGCAATGGGCACCTGCTTCTTTGGTGTCTTCGAGAAGAAGACTTCGTTGTTCTTGATGTCTGCAGCAAGGTAGCTTCCAGCAGAAAGAGAATCTCTGTTGAGATCTGCGTACGAGAACTGATCAGAAGAGAAATCGTGCTCAAAGACGAGCACCGGGGTGCCTACATCTACCATATCGAAGACTCTCTTGGCGTCTTCGTCAGCGAGTCTGATGCAGCCACCTGAATACGTGCTTGCTACCGGCTCTCCTCCTGGGTAATACGGCCACCCGTGTATGAAGAAGTTTCCTTGGAAGGCCATGGAGTACGGCTGGTAGACACGACCAAAGCTTGAGAAGTGTGAGTCCTCTTTTGTCTGAATTGAGTAGAGTCCTGCAGGCGTCTCCCACCAGGAGCCTTCACGTCCCTTGGTCTTTATGGGAACCGTGAGTGCCAACTCTCCTGCCTTGTATACGTTGAGCGTCATTGTCGAGAGGTCCGCTTCAACGAGATCTGACTTCTTGTCGATGAAATCTTGCTTCACCTTCGCGAAGAACTCAGGGTTGGCGAGCGCCGGCTCTTCTCCGTGCGAAAGTGGTGGTTGCGTCCATTCCGATGGGATAGGAAGACGCGCACCTTGGGTACTGGGTCCCCAGAGTGCGAAGGCGGTGCCGCTAACGACGAGGAGCAGTACTCCTCCAGCTATAAGAAGGGGCGTACGGAGGTCACGCTTGGACCTGAGTGCAGCTCGCACTACCTCCGGTTTCCATCCGACGTTGAGGAGTTCTTGTTCAATGACGGCGCGCGAGGTTCCTGCAGCGAGCCGGTCCCGTATGTAGCTCTTTAGTTCTTGGTGGTTTTCCATACTACAGAGGTACGAGGAAATGCGCGACGATAAGCGCGATGATGATGAGACCTAGAACGATTGAAAGGAGTAGAAGAGCCTTGGTGCTCATTTCCCTATCTTACCAGAGCGGAGAGGGTGGGATTCGAACCCACGGTAAGGTTTCCCCTACACCGCATTTCGAGTGCGGCGCCTTCGACCACTCAGCCACCTCTCCGTAAGGCGCATCCTAGCATTCTAGGGGGTCAAAATGCTAGGATAGCCAAGCAGCACACGGCCCTATCGTCTAACGGTTAGGACAGCGCCCTTTCACGGCGTAAATCGGGGTTCGATTCCCCGTGGGGTCACACAGGTTCACCGAGTATACTGAATAATATGAAAGCCAAAATTGCCGTAGGAGTACTCGCACTCGTCATTCTTGGAATCCTCACGTACTTCTTACTTCCAAAGCAGGAGCCAGTACAGATACCACTTACTAGTGAGGCAACCGTCGAAACCGTACTCGGTGAAGTTATGCCAGATTGTGAATTGGTTGCAACGACTAACAGCTCGGATATCACACTACGCTGGACCTCCAATAATGGAGAGCGCGCCTACTTGTGGCATGTACAGCCAATGGGTGCTGATATCGTTATCGCCACAATCAAAAAAGGGGCGGAGGTTGCACTTTCTGGTTCACAGACCGTAGCGCTTGATCTAAACAATGATTCGTATGCACTGGTCGTGCGAAATGCTACTGGCGCAGCCTATTGTGGTTCTGGTGGAGAGAAGTGGACTCACACGAACGAGGAGATAGAACATCCCGTGGAGGCAGGTTAAGCCAACGCCTTCCCAAATCGTTGCCACTCATATAGTTCCCGTACTAGCGGGTTCCAATTACGCCTAATTTGGGTCACCAATTTAGTTGAATCCGTACTGATTGTCTTTTACAGTCAGAAAGAGATTGTTCTCGACCGTAGCAGCATCGAGCGAAACGGCTTCACCAGCGGCGCGCTTCTCAACAGCTTCCTTCATTTAGACTGACTTCGTCATTCCCTGTGGAAGCGGGCAGGTCGTAACTGCTTTGCTCTGTGCGCCATAGGTTGAGATGAAGAGGAGTCCGGCGATGAGACCGAGATGGCTCATGAACATACCAAAGACCATCATGTCGGAGAGGTTGCGGTAGAAGATTGCTGTCAGGAGAACTGTGAAGAGCATGAGAAGAAAGGCCCAAAGGCGAGTCTGCCACCCAACAATAATTGAGACACCTGCAACTACTTCGAGGATAAAGGCGAGGAAGACAGCAACGGTTGCAATAGGAACGCCGGCTGCAGCTGCCATGCCGACTTCTGCGGTAAAGCCTTCAGTGCCAGGAATTTTAAAGGAAGCACCAACGAGGAACACCGCACCCATAAGAAGACGCCCAACAAAGGGGGCCCAGGTTTCGTATGGACGGGTAAGGAATGGGAGAGTCATGGATAGCTGGTTAGGGGGTATCTATAAATAATACACCTCAGTCCCTTAGGCTAGAGTGAAGTTTGCACAACTGGTAGTATGCCCGTATGAGCCCTGCAGAAAGCCCGCCCGTTCCTCCTGTCCCTGGTGCCCTCCTCTCCGAGGGAGGACAGAAACGGTTGGAGCAATCCGAGTTCTCCTTCGAATGGAAGGAGAAGATAGACCTTCCAGGCTTCGCTCCCGGACAGATAGAGTGCGAATGGAAGAGCCATTTCCAGACGGAGCGTGGTGCTACGGACGGCTTTCTGACCTTCACCGACACCACGACGGGAGAGAAGCTCGCGGAACTTTCGATGGACCCGCAGAAAGGTACGTGGTACGTCTATCACCGCTTTGTCTTCGGTGCACGGAAAAAAGGTGTGGGCAGCTTCCTCCTCGCCACTGCCGAGAACTACGCGCAGGCGCTTCACGCGCGCAATCCTGATACCGTCCCGCATGTCATGCGCCTGCGCGCCTCCATGCCATCCGTCATTAAGCTCGGCCTCAGCAACGGGTACGAAATCTCAGACGCGGACCGAGCGACCTGGGACCGATTCCAGGCCGAGTCGAGCGACCCTGCAAACGAGGCGGCGTACAAGGAGCGCGGCGAGCTCCCTTCTTTCCTGCGCGTGAAGCTCCTGCTGCTTGATGAGGACGGCCAAGCGATGGATGAGCTTGAGCGCGATGATGTGATTATCGACAAAGCGAAGTTCGCCGCGGACAAGGCTGGTAACTACACCCTCATGCCGGACCACCTCGTCGGGGACCCGGACCTTGCGATTATCTCGAAATTCCAAGTGTTGCGCATGCGCTATGGTGTGCGACCTTCTTTCCTCCTCGGTATCGAGATGACCAAGGACCTCACGTCATGAACCGCATCCTTCTCATTGGTTCTCTTGCCTACGACCGCATCATGGTCTTCCCTGGTTTGTTTAAGGACCACTTCCTCGCTGAGGGACTCCACAACATCAACGTCTCGTTCTCGGTCTCTACTCCCGAAATAGTATTTGGCGGATGCGCGGGCAATATAGGCTACAGCCTCGCGCTTCTTGGTGGTTCTCCGGAAATACTCGCGACCGCAGGTAACGACTTTGCAGACTACGAAGAACACCTGAAAGAAAACGGCATCGCAACGACGGGTATTGAAATCATCAACGATCTTCCCACCGCCTCTTGCTACATCACTACTGACAAAGCAGACAACCAAATCACTGCCTTCTCTGCCGGAGCTGATGAGCAGGGATACACGCTCCCGTTTGAAACGGCGAGAGTCTCGCTCGCTATCGTCTCTCCAACAGGAACTGAAGACATGCGGCGTTTCCCAGAACGCTTTCGTGAGGCAGGTGTTCCCTATCTCTTTGACCCAGGACAGCAGATTCCCATGCTCTCGGGCGACGATTTGAAGAGCGCTATCACCGGAGCCTTGGGCCTCATCGTTAACGACTACGAGCTCGCGCTTGTGCTTGAGAAAACCGGATGGAGCGAGCAGGACATTGTAGACGCGTGCCAGACGCTTATCGTCACACTTGGCGAGAAGGGTTCTCGTGTGCGCACAGGAGACGATGAGATTACCGTTCCGGCAGTCCCTGCAGTTGAGGTAGTTGACCCGACTGGAGCCGGCGATGCATTTCGCGCAGGCCTCCTTCACGGACTTTCTTCCGGCATCTCTCTTGAAGAGTCGTTGCGACTTGCGAGCACGGTAGCCACCTATGCAGTGGAGTGCTATGGTACGCAAAACCACCGCTTCACGCTCGATGAGCTAAGCGCGCGTTACGAATCCACTTACCAAACACCTTTCCCGCTCTAATCATGGACTACGACATTACTGACAAAGACCTCTCTGCTGAGGGCGCTAAGCGTCTCGCGTGGGCTGATAACGACATGCCGGTACTTCAGGCAGTGCGCGAGAAGTTCAAGAAGGAGCAGCCTTTGAAGGGCATGACGGTTGGCGCCTGCCTCCATGTCACCGCTGAAACCGGAAACCTCATGCGTACTCTCAAGGAGGGTGGCGCTAACGTCGTGCTCTGCGCCTCCAACCCCCTTTCCACGCAGGACGACATCGCTGCGACGCTTGTCGTTGACCATGACATTCCTGTCTTTGCTCGCAAAGGAGAAGATCGCGATACCTTCTTCAAACACCTCAAGAGCGTGATTGCTGCAAAGCCGCAGCTGACGATGGATGATGGTGCTGACCTTGTCTCAACCATACACAAAGAACATCCTGATCTTCTCCCCTCAATTGTGGGAGGAACTGAGGAGACGACTACTGGTGTTATTCGTCTACGTGCTATGAGCAAAGATGGTGCACTCAAGTTCCCCATCGTTGCCGTTAACGACGCAAAGACCAAGAACCTTTTCGATAACCGCTACGGCACGGGTCAATCAACGCTCGACGGTATCATTCGTGCCACTGACATCCTGCTCGCGGGCAAAGTGTTTGTCGTCGCTGGCTACGGCTGGTGTGGACGTGGGCTTGCTATGCGTGCTCGCGGTATGGGTGCGCAAGTCATCGTCACTGAGATTGATCCTGTGAAAGCGCTTGAAGCTTCGATGGACGGCTTCCGCGTCGCCACGATGGAGGAAGCGGCACCGCTCGGAGACGTCTTCTGCACGGCAACCGGCAATATCCACGTCATCCGTATTGAACACCTGAGGAAGATGAAAGATGGCGCCATTGTCTGCAACACCGGGCACTTCGATGTCGAGATTGATGTCGCTGCACTTAAGAAGGAAGCGGCTTCCGTTCGTATGAACGTGCGCTCCTCTGTTGACGAATACATGCTCGGTGGAAACCGCATCAACCTTCTTGCCGATGGAAGGCTCGTAAACCTCGCAGCAGCTGAGGGACATCCTGCTTCCGTCATGGACATGAGCTTCTCCACGCAGGCCCTCGCCTGTGCATGGATGGCAACACAGCCAACCCCTCTTGCCGCCGCCGTCTACGACGTTCCGGAGGAGCTCGAGAACTACGTAGCGACGCTCAAGTTGACCGCAATGGGTCTCTCGCTCGAGCAGCTTACTGAAGAGCAGAAGAAATACCTTTCCGCCTGGGAAGGAGGAACTTAGAGCCCAAGCTCTTCGCGCGTAATCACCCCTTCGCGCAGTATTCTCGGAATATCTCCGTGCACAAAGGAGATAACAGTCGAAGGAGTGCCCCCTGAGCGCTCGCCACCATCAACAACGATTGAAAGGTGCTCGATATCCGGTCCAAAGTGTTCGAGGATACTCCGGATATCGGAAGGTGTAGTGAGTCCTGCGCGGTTAGCGCTCGTTGCGGTCACAGGCCCGTCAAACATCTCTGCGAGCGCGAGACTGAATGCGTCACCCGGAACGCGGATACCGATAGCATCATTGAGAGTGATGTCGCGCGGCGCATGCTCAGTTGCTGGAAGTATGAGGGTGAGGCCACCAGGAAGGTGTCGCTCCGCAATTTCCTTCGCGGCATCAGTCATGTGGCCGTAGCGAGAGATGTGTTCAACTGAAGGGACGAGAATGCTCATGGGCTTCTTTTGCTCACGAACCTTGAGTCGACGAAGCTTTGCAAGCGCACTCTCATCAAGCGCGTTCACCCCAATACCGTAGAGGGTGTCAGTTGGGTAGATGACAATACCGCCCATTTTGAGCGCATCTGCCGCCTCCCGTGCTACGGCATCGAGGTTTCCGTCTTCGAGAATAACGATTTTCATGCGGTTTGAATCCTACATGAAAGTGCGATATTGTGCGAGAACCGCGCGGTTAGCTCAGTTGGTAGAGCATCTCATTGACGTTGAGAGGGTCGCAAGTTCGAATCTTGCACCGCGCACAAAACCATGAACCCTGCCATGCGCACTGTCATCCTCTTTCACGGCGACTGTCCCGACGGTTTCGGCGGCGCCTATGCTGCCTGGAAGAAGTTCGGGGACACTGCTGAATACATGCCGGTCAAGCATGGTCGTCCGGTGCCCGAGGGTCTTTCAGGGGCGCACCTCTATTTCATTGATTTCATCTACCACCAGGAAAATATGAACCGGCTCCAAAAGGAGGCGGCGTCCCTCGTCGTGCTTGACCACCACGAGGGAGTGAAGGACGTCGTTGAGAGCATGGAACACCATGTCTATGACGCGAGTCGTTCTGGTGCCGTTATCGCCTGGGAGTATTTCCACCCCGGAACTCCGGTCCCTACACTCCTTACGTATGTGCAGGAAGGAGATCTCTACCGCTTCGCGCTCCCCAACTCTCGCGAACTCCTTGCCTCTATCTATACACAGCCGTTTACCTTTGAGGCATGGGACCGGATTGCCGGAGAGATTGAAGACCCGGAGATACGCACAAAGATGATTGAGCGCGGAGGAATCTACCGCGCGCACTCTGATTCCATCGTTGCCGAGCTCGCAGAGGATGCGAAGCTCGTGCGCTTTGAGGGCTACGAATGCTACTTTGCTGCGACCATCAGCATCTTCTCCTCTGATCTCGGGAATCGCCTTGCGAGAAAGAAGGCGCCACTTGCCCTTTGCGTACAGGCGCGCCCAGATGGGCTTCGGGTATCGCTTCGCGGTGACGGCTCGGTCGATGTCGCAAAGATTGCACAGAAGTACGGAGGTAACGGACACCCCAATGCCGCCGCCTTCTCCCTTCCTTGGGGGTCTGCAATTCCCTGGGAGCAACTCGACGGATGAAAATCCTTTCCATAGAGACCAGCTGCGACGAGACCGCAGTCGCTATCCTTGAAGCCACTGGAAACAGGGAGTCTGCACAGTTCACGATTCTCGGAAATGCGCTCTATTCCCAGATTGATGTGCATCGGGAGTTCGGTGGCGTCTTCCCAGCAGTGGCCAAACGCGAACATGCCAAGAATCTGACGCCGCTTTTGCGCGCAGCGCTTGTCGAAGCAAACATGTGTACGGGAGGGCCTACCCTTAATGTGGAGAAGAAGGTGGGTGCACTTCTGGACCGCGAGCACGACCTTAAAGAACAGTTGGTGGAGTTTCTATCGGAAATAACCGTTCCTGATATCGATGCCATCGCAGTGACGCGCGGTCCCGGTCTTGAGCCTGCGCTCTGGGTGGGGGTGAACTTCGCACAGGCGCTCTCGCTCGTGTGGGAGAAACCGCTCGTTCCCATCGACCACATGGAGGGACACCTTCTTGCTTCTTTGGTGAAGGGTGACGCTCGCTCTTTCTCTATCTCAAATCTTCAGTTCCCCGTCCTCGCGCTGCTTGTTTCCGGTGGGCACACTGAACTTATATTGATGGGGGCTTGGCACTCCTATGCACTCGTCGGACGAACTCGTGACGACGCGGTGGGAGAAGCGTTTGATAAAGTCGCGCGCATGCTTGGCCTTCCCTATCCGGGCGGTCCTGAGATTTCAAAACTTGCACACCCGATGCGGACTGCTCCTTCGACCGTGAAGCTCCCGCGTCCGATGCTTAGCTCTCCTGATTTTGACTTCTCATTCAGTGGCCTGAAGACTGCAGTCATGTATTTGATAAAGGGGCGTGAGCTTACCGATGCGGACAAATGCGAAGTCGCTCGCGAGTTTGAAGATGCAGCCGTAGAGGTGCTGTACGTGAAGACCGCAAAGGCACTTGAAGAAAATGAAGCGAAAACACTTGCCGTAGGTGGTGGTGTTTCTGCAAATAGGCACCTCAAGATGCACTTCAGTGAACATCTCTCGAAGGAACATCCAGAAGTACAGGTGTATTTCCCTCCCGAAGGCTTCACGGGCGACAATGCCGTCATGATAGGCATCGCGGGCTTCTATCGGGCGCAGGAGGGGCAGTTCATGGAGGCAGGTACCCTACGAGCAGATGGCAACCTCGCTCTGGAGCGATAACCTGCTACACTTTTGAGATTATGGATGAGAAGTTCAAGAAGCCCTATGATTCCTCCGCCACAGAAGGCCGTATCTATGCGGTTTGGGAGGATTCTGGCTACTTTAACCCCGACGAGCTTCCTGGTGAGCGTAGTGAGACCTACACCATCATCATGCCGCCGCCAAACGCGACGGGAGTGCTCCACATGGGCCACGCGCTCGGGCTCACTATTGAGGACATTCTCATTCGCTACAACCGCATGCGCGGAAAAGCAACGCTGTGGCTCCCAGGGACTGACCACGCTGCCATCGCGACACAGGCCAAGGTAGAGAAGGATATACAGAAAGCAGAGAAAAAGAGCCGACACGACCTCGGTCGTGAGGAGCTCTTAAAGCGCATTGGTGAATTCGTCGAAGAGAGTCGCAAAACTATTCAGGGACAGATTCGCGCCATGGGAGCTTCCTGCGATTGGTCACGCGAAGCGTTCACGCTTGATGCGAAACGAAACAAGGCAGTGAATGAGCTCTTCAAGCGCATGTACGACGCAGGCCTCATCTATCGCGGACACCGCATCGTTAACTGGGATCCGAAAGGACAGACCACTATCTCGGACGACGAAATTGTCTACGACGAACGCAAGGAAAAGTTCTACTATCTCAAATACGGTCCTTTCGTCATCGGCACATCGCGCCCTGAGACTAAGTTCGGCGATAAGTACGTCGTGATGCACCCCGCTGACCCTCGCTACGCTGCCTACACCGATGGGCAGAAGATAGACCTCGAGTGGATTAATGGACCTATCACTGCAACGGTGGTGAAGGATGAGGCAATTGATATGGAGTTTGGTACTGGTGTGATGACCATTACTCCTTGGCACGATGTCACCGACTTTGATATTGCCGAGCGTCACGGTCTAGATAAGGAACAGGTCATCGACGAGCGCGGGAAGCTCCTTCCTATCGCAGGCGAGTTCGCGGGCATGAAGATTACTGAGGCTCGCGAAAAGATTATTGAGAAGCTCCACGCAAAGGGGCTCGTTGAAAAGGAAGAAGACTACACCCACAACGTAGCAACGGCAGAGCGCACTGGAGGCGTCATAGAGCCGCAAATTAAGCTTCAGTGGTTCATCAGCGTGAATAAACCCTTTGCTATCGACCACTCAGAGATTCCTGGTGTGGAGTCTGGAAGTTCGGTAACCCTTAAGGAGATGCTTCGTGCCGCAGTTGCCAAGAAGGGCGTCACCATCGTGCCCGACCACTTTGATAAGACGTATTTCCACTGGATCGATAACCTTAGGGACTGGTGCATCTCACGCCAGATTTGGTACGGACACCGTGTGCCGGTGTGGTACAAGGGTGAGGAAATTGCTGTTGGAAACGCCCCAGAGGGTGAAGGGTGGACACAAGACGAGGATACGCTCGATACCTGGTTCTCCTCGGGCGCCTGGACGTTCACGACGCTTGGGTGGCCAGAGTTAACGAGCGATTTGCGCCGCTTCCACCCCACCAACGTACTTGAAACAGGCTACGACATCCTCTTCTTCTGGATTGCCCGCATGATTCTCATGAGCGGGTTTGCGCTTGGGCAAGTGCCCTTTAAGACCGTTTACCTGCATGGCATCGTTCGCGACGCTCAGGGCCGCAAGTTCTCAAAGTCTCTGGGTAACGGTATCGATCCCATCGACGTGCTTGCTAAGTACGGAGCAGATGCCGCTCGCATGAGCCTCATTGTGGGCAACACACCCGGCACGGACTTCCGCCTCGCTGAAGACAAAATCAAGGGCTACAAGCATTTTGCAAACAAGATCTGGAACATCGCTCGCTTCGTACTTGAGAATACCGAAGGCGCTGACCTCACTGCCCCTCTCAACGAAACTGATGTTGCGCTTCGTGCTGAACTTTCCGAGGAAGTCGCAAGCATCACGAAAGATATGGAGGAATACCGTATGTATATGGCGGCGGAGAAAATCTACCACTATGTCTGGCACCGCTTTGCTGACGTCATCCTCGAGGAATCGAAGCCAATCCTTATGGGCAATGACGAGGCAGCAAAAGCCTCACGAAAGGCACTTCTTCATTCTCTCCTTACTGACTCCCTCAAGCTCCTCCATCCATTCATGCCGTTCATCACGGAGGAGATTTGGACGAGTGCTGCACCAGACCAGGGCCTTCTCATGGTTACCCCGTGGCCGAGCACCTAGAGGCCTCTCCGGCCTGCTAGAATGGAGGCATGCCTTCAGTTGAGTCATTCGCCTATGCACTTATAGGTGGGCTCTTGCCCGCCTTGGTGTGGCTCGACTTCCTTCTCCAAGAGGACCGCCGTTGCCCAGAGCCCCGCTGGCTCATCGCTATCGCGTTTCTGGTCGGTATGCTCTGCGTGCCACTAGTCATCCCGCTTGAACACTACGCCTTCAGCGTGTTTGCGGCAGGCCTTCCTACCATCATCGCTTGGGCCACCATTGAGGAAACTGCAAAGTATCTTCTTGCGGCGGTGTTCATCCTTACCCATAAAGCCGCCAGACAATCGACCCACCTCGTGACCTCCATGATTACGGTAGCGCTTGGGTTTGCTGCGATGGAAAACGCTTTCTTCCTCATTGACCCCATCGCAAGCGGTCAGTTCATGAGTGGACTCGTGACCGGAAACCTACGCTTTGTAGGCGCTACCTTGCTCCACGTTGTTGCCTCTTCGGCCATTGGATTTGCACTTGCCTTCTCGTATAAGGCGAGCCGCCCGGTGCGGGCAGCAGCTGCTTCCCTCGGTCTTATCCTTGCAATCGCATTGCATGCCGTATTTAACTTCTTTATAATCCAAGAAGATGGCTCCCACACCCTCCTCGCGTTCTTCACGGTCTGGACTGGAGCAGTCGTCTTCTTTGCGGTATTTGAAATTCTGAAATACTTCCGTTACCGAAACTTACCAGCCAACACCTGCGATACATGATGAAAAAACGCTCATTCTTTCAGAAACTGACCGGCGGCGTTCCGCTCTCAGACGACTACGATGACTTCGAGGAGGAGGCACCGGTACAAAAGCTGCCAGGTCGCGAGATGGGCGCCAACAAGGTTCTTTCCTACGGCGAAGAAGAACCGAGCGAAGGCCAGCTCCCTATCGACATGTATCAGACTCCAGACGAGATTGTCATTCGCACCTTTACCGCAGGCGTACGCCCCGACGAGATGAACGTTTCGATCAGCCGCGACATGGTGGTCATTGAAGGATCCCGCGAAGAACGCGAACAGGTGGTGGACACCAACTATTTCAGCCGCGAACTCTTCTGGGGCGCCTTCTCTCGTACCATTCTCCTTCCTGAAGAAGTAGACGTTGATGCCTGCACCGCAACCGCAAAAGACGGTCTCCTGACGCTTGTGCTTCCTAAACTCGACAAGGCACGTCAGACCAAGCTTCGCGTGCGCGTTGGCTAATTTATGAGTTCTCCAGAACTTATCGCCGCCCTCTCAGATGCGCTTAAAGCGCACAAGGCTGCACAGAGTGACCAGGAACGCGCTGAAGCATTTGCGAACGTGGTGAGCGCAGCTAAGGCACTCGTAGGCTAGAGCGCCTGCTCAGTGAGCGCAGGCATCGTGCTTGTGCTTTCTACAGTGAAGTGCAGACGACCAACCACCTGACCCCCAGGTGTTTCTACCGATACCCGCCACCTTCCTGGAAGGAGGTTCTCTTTTGCAGAATAGCCCCGGTATCCCCCTTCGCGTCCTCCGGAAATTGGGAACGATATTTTATTCTGCATTACCCACGTTTTGCCGTTGTGGTGCTCCCAGCGATGCACGATGGTGCCAGTGAGGTTCCCGGGCGCCGCTACCGCGCTATAGACGTATAGCGTCTCTCCGGGCACGGTGTGCACGCGCGTTGGGGTAATGTCGAACCAAGGCTTTGCATCCTCAGCAGTTACTTGGTAGCCGCCCGGTACGCGCACGAGTGAGTGAAAGACACCGGAATCCTTAAGTGCAAGCGGAATCGGTGGGATGAGACCTGAGAAATAGGAGACGACCACCACCGCGACGACGACACCGCTTGCAGCTATGGTATTTCGAGCGTTCTCCCGAAAACGCGTATGATTTGCCGCCCATAGGATAAGGAGGAACAAACTGAAGACGAGACTTGCGGCGAGCGTGCTGCCGGCGAAGGTCCAAGGTCCTATCGTCCCGGTGATGAGCGGAAGGGCGAAGATTGCATAGGCATAAAGCGCAAAGAAGAAGAGCGTGGTTTGGAAAATGAGGTAGTGCTTGTACATGCGAAAGTATTCGCATCCTGCATAGAGGAGAATAAGAATAATGATAAAGGGCCAGGAGACACCAATGACTGAGTTCTTCGCATAGAAAATGACGAACCCCGAGAAGAGGTTACCGAGCGCATAGAGCACCACAAGCGGAAAGAGAACGGAGACTGCCTTCTTCTTGGGGTCTTGTGCATCGTGCCAACGAGAAGTCATGTGCGCTCCAAGCATGGAGGCCCCTGCAAGAACCAAGAAGATGGTGAACGCCACTATTGCCAATTCAATTGGCAAGAGTCCGTACGTAAGAAGGTCGGTAAGAAACCCGAACCCGAACAGTGCGGCACCAAGTTTGCGCTCGTTTCTGACCGCCCACTTGATGAGCTTATTTAGAAAAGTCATCGATTCTCGGTGCTTGGACCCGGGCTCGAACCGGGGACCCCTTCCTCTTCAGGGAAGTGCTCTACCAACTGAGCTATCCAAGCAATACGGGCTACTTTACCTCAAAACGCACTACTCACCAAGGCTGCGATATTGTTCAAGGAGCGCCTTGAAATCCATGCCCTCCATCCCTTCTCCACCGCTATACGTGCTGAGGAGAGGCTGCAAATACTGGATGGCGAGGAAGTAGCTGCCACCAAGCACCGCGAGCCAGAGGATGATGCGGAGCGCGCCGCCGATAAACGCATCGCGACGCATAGCTTTGAGGAGTTTGTTATTTTCCTTTGCGAGCGCGACGTTCTCCTTAAGGAGATCCATGAGGGATTCTTGTTCGTACATGATGGAATTATAGCATCGTCTCTGGGAGCGTGAACGCAAGCACGGTGCTGTTGGCTACTTTCTCGTCCTGCGCTTTACCATACAAACGATTCTGAAGTAGGAGAATAATGCCCGCTGAGGTAACCAGTAATGGTTTCCCTCCCTTCTCACGTACCTCTTCGATGCACGCGCTGAGTCTCGTTAAAACATCTTCAACCGATTCTCCTCCGTACGGTCGGTAGTCATATTTCTGTGCACGATCTGTTGCCCAGAATTCTTTGCTGAAAACTGGGTCATCAAATGATTTCCCTGAAAGTGAGCCAAAATCCCGTTCCCGTAATCGTGCATCGTATGTGACCTCAAGATTCCTACCCTCATTCAATATCTCGGTGGTTTGCCTACAACGTAGAAGATCGGAGGAGACAATCCTCGTACAGTCAGCTGGGACTGTGCTTGCAGCATCCTTCGCTTGCGCAAGCCCTTCCTCATTTAGAGAGACGTCCACCTGGCCAGCGACACGCTTCTGCTTGTTGTACTCAGACTGACCGTGCCGAATGACGTAAATTTTCATAACTCTATGGTGCCACCAGTAGGAATCGAACCTACATCTAGGGATTAGGAACCCCTCGTTCTATCCATTGAACTATAGCGGCTTATGAGGATACTACCTTTTTGCTGCAATCTTTTCCAATAAGCGAAATGGCCGTTTGCACGAATAAACGATCACGAATACCCGACCTTACACGGATGCGACACATGCCGTATGGCAATTTTCCTTTTTTCTTTCCTTCGATAACTTCAACCCTCCCCAAGGTTCTTTGGGGGAGACCGGTGGTTTTTGACCAAAAAGTCTTGGCGTGTGGTATTGAAATATTTGAATGTACACGTAGCGAAAACATCATTCTATTCTTTGCGATTCCAAGATTCTGAAGACAAACAATGAATGCCTGTATAAGAAAGGGGTCTGAGTTAATGATTGAAAAATCTCGCTTGGTACCTTCGCCCCAATAGAGTCCAATTAACAAAAGCAGCATGTCTCGCTTGGACAGTAACCCTATGCTGGATTGTACATTTTCCAATATATTGGCTCGTAATCCAGCCGCCCGCTTCTTTGCTCCTCCTTGTTTTTCTCTTAACAGTTTGGAGTATTTTTCTGGGACTGTCACATGCTTTGCATACCGTTGTACCGTAGTCTTTGCTATCCCCGTCTCTCTACAAATTTCTGGAATACTTTTGCCAACAAGGCGTAATCCTACAATTACTTTTTGTCTTTTCTCATCGATCCTTTGCATTTAATGAATATAGCATTTAAGAACTAGTATACCTTTGCTTTACCCACAATTAATTACAATAAAACCCCGAAGCACTTAAGCCTCGGGGTTTTGTGAAAGGGAACTACATTCCCGGCTCGGTAGCGGTACCGAACAACTCGTCAAAACGACGCTTATCGAAGCCGATAATCATCTCTTCGCCGACAAAGATGACGGGAACGCCCATCTGACCGGACTTCTCAATCATCTCCTGGCGCTTTGCCTGGTCTCCAGCAACATCGAACTCAGTGTACTGAATACCGTGTTCTTTGAAGTACTCCTTGCTCATCTGGCAGAAGTGACAGGTTGGGGTGCTGTATATAGTGACTTGCTTATCCATGGTGTATTTCGTTAGGTAGGGCAATTATATCATCTGTAGTTATCCACAGCTATTTCCGGCTCAGGCGGTAGAGGTGCGGGACGCTTAAACCATGCGAAGGTCTCGTTCCCGCTCGAACTCTCTTCGATTCCTGAGGGAATGAACCCGAGTTCAGCGAGTCGCTCTAACTTCCCTCTCCGTTGAGCTTGGCGGTGGTCATAGAGCCCGACCACCAAATACCCACCAGGCGTTACGCGATTGAATAGCTCGTGCAGTTGGTGTATTTGTTCTTCTGAACGTAATTTCCAGTTATCCCAGAGATTCCAGTACACAAAATCAAATGATGCGGGGAACGTGTGTAGCTCGCGCTTGTCATTAGTGAACTGTTTGTGCTGTGTGGGAAACAGCTCGCGGGCTGCGGTAATGCGCTCTTTCTTGAGATCGAACCCGTACGGCTCTATCTCATGAGTCGACCATTCCTGAAGTGAACGGAGTAGGAATCCATTCGCACATCCATAATCAAATACTGAAACCGTTTCCTTCTCGGCATCAGTGAGATGGTCTATGATTCCTGCAATAGGCTTCCTCCCCTTCTCCCACCAACTCCACACATACTCCTTTCGGTGTGACCAGTTGGTAACAATGTCGCTTCCTTTCAGAAGTCGTCTTAACTGACCGGAATCCGTAATAAGTTTCGTATACGCCGATGACAGCTCCTTTTCGGGAGCATGCGGCTGCGGTGATGGCGCTTTGTCTATCATGGTGCGGGATACGAGAATCGAACTCGTGCTTATTGCTTGGGAAGCAATCGTCCTGCCACTAAACTAATCCCGCTTACAATCCGAACCATCCCATAAACTTCCTCCACCACGGCAACGGAGGTCCCTTCTCCCTGCCGTCATCCGGCACCACGATAATAACCTCTTCCCCGGGACGTGCAACGCCGTACGTCTCACGAAGTGTGGCCTCCTCTCCGCGCGAGGTAGAGAGCTCCGCAATGTTCTCTTCGAGTGTTTCCTTGCGCACCTGGAGCGCCGTCAGCTCCTCCTTGGCCTCATCAGCGGCCGTACGCGCCTTCTCTTCCTTATGAACGATGCCCCAGAGAAGCCACAGGAGCCACACGAGGGCTAGCGAAAGCGCACCGAGAATGAGCGCTTCGCGGGCAGTTATGCGGGAACGGCGAGACATCTCGCCAGTATAGCAACTACCGCTCGCTCTCCTGCACCATTTTCATGAATACCTCCTCAGGAATGTCGACGCGGTTCTTCTCGAACTGAGAGCGGTGCTTCTTTCCCTTCTTTTGCTTCTCGAGAAGCTTCTTCTTGCGAGTAACGTCGCCTCCATAGAGGTAGCCGGTGACGTCCTTTCGAAGCGCAGAAAGAGACTTTGAGGAGATGATGCGGCCCAGCGCCTCAGCCTGTATCTTCGTGACCTGGAGCTGGCGCGGCAGTAAGCCCGCAAGTCGCTCTACCATGCGCTCTCCTTCCTCCTGCACCCGGCGGCGCGAGACGATGCGAGCAAAGGCAGGCACCTCCTCATCCGCGACAAGAATGTTGAGACGCACCACATCTGCTATGCGTTCATCGAGGAACTCGTAGGAAAGTGATGCATAGCCTGAAGACGCGTTTTTGACGCGATCAAAGAAGCCACGCATAAGCTCGCGTAGCGGCATCTCTGCTGAAAGTTCGATGCGGCCGTCACTATAGGTCTCCGTGTGCTGAATGACACCTTCGTGGTCATGGAAGAGCTGGATGAGATTTGAGAGCGAATCAGGTGGTGTGATGAGTATGGCCTTTACCCAAGGTTCTTCAATCAACTCAATATCTCCGTACGCCGGAAACTTCGATGGGGTATAGACCGTCTCGCGCTTCCCTTTCGTCGTAACAATGTACGCAATGGTAGGAATTGTGACGATAAGCGAAATTGAGAACTCACGCTTCAACCGTTCCGTCACGATCTCCAGGTGGAGCATGCCAAGGAACCCACAACGGAATCCGCGACCAAGCACGCCAGACGATTCCTCTTCAAATGAAAGTGAGGAGTCAGAAAGTCGCAGACGCTCAAGTGACTGCTTGAGGTCAGCAAGATCGTCTTGGCTTTCAGGATACACAGACGCCCACACGACCGGGCGCGGACGAGCAAAGCCTGGAAGGGCTGGAAGCGTTCCGCGCTCAAGCGCAATAGTGTCTCCCACCGCGACGACACCTGGTTCCTTGATTCCCGTTACCACGTAGCCGATCTCTCCTGCGGAGAGTGAGTCGGACGGTGTTTCGTCAGGTATGAAAATACCGGTCTCAAGCGCAGTGAACTTCTTGTCAGCAGCACGGAACGTGAGCAGATCTCCCTTCTTTAGCTTCCCATCAAACACACGAACGTACACCGCAATGCCACGATGCGTTGAGAACGAGAAATCGAAGATGGTGGCGCGTGCCTCGTCCGCTTCTGACGCTCGGGGCGCCGGCACACGTTCAATGATGGCTTCCAGAAGTTCTTCCACTCCTGCCCCACTCTTACCTGAAACGGCGAGCACGGACTCGGGAGGAACCGAAAGAAGCGCTGCAAGCTCAATGGACACCTCATCAACACGCGCATAGGGCGAATCAATCTTAGAAACCGCAGGAATAATGACGCAGCCGGCAGCCTTCGCCATCGAGAGGGTGGTGAGTGTCTGCGCCTGCACCCCTTGGGTAGAATCTACAAGGAGAATAACGCCTTCCACCGCCGTAAGAGCGCGCGAGACTTCGTAGGCGAAGTCGATGTGTCCTGGGGTGTCGATGAGGTTGAAGACATACTTCTGTCCGTCCTTGGCCGTATAGTGCATGCGCGCTGGCTGCATCTTGATGGTGATGCCGCGCTCGCGCTCAAGGTCCATCTTATCGAGGACCTGGTTGCGCATCTTACGTGCCTCGATAGTACCCGTACGCTCGAGCATACGGTCAGCCAGGGTGGATTTCCCATGGTCAATATGGGCAATGATGGAAAAGTTACGAATCGGTGCGGTCATTGAGGGTTGGGCTGTAGAGCGGGGTCTTCGGAAGCATAATGCGGGAGAAGGACGTGCAAAGGTCCCTGAATTCCTTGTTCTCGAGGAGGAAGAGGACGCCCGCTGCAGCTACGACTCCCACCATACCAGCCGCAACGCCCTGCGCAAGCACGACGAGGAGTGTGGAAAGCGGAGCGATGTTGCCCATCAAAAGCAGTGCGCCGTACGCAACCGCACCACCAACAATCGCAGCGCCCGCTCCCTCAAGCATGGGGCGTGCAAGCGAGCCAGCCACCCCAGGAGCCACCGTACGCAGTGTTGCAACGGCAAGTACCCCCATAACGAGCTGCCCGAGCGCAGCACCGAGCGCGATGAAGAGGATGTCGGAGCCCGGCACTCCCTCAACACGCATCAACGCTTCAACGAAATCACGAGCAAACGGATACGTATGCGCCAGCGCGAGCGTACCTGCGGCAGCGCCAAGCGATATTACGAGTCCAATGATTTGTATGAGAAACGGCGTCCATGAACGCCCAGCGGCATAAAACGCACGTGCGGCCAACAAAACAATGCACTGCGCTACAAGTGCGAGTGCGAGCAACCCCAACACTGCTGCCGTAAGGCGAGTATCGTCCCAGTTGAACGCGCCGGTGCCGAGCACAATACGTACAATGTGCGCTCGAAGCACGATAGTCAGGACGGCAAGAATGGCTGACCAGAAAATAAGATGGCGCGCCGCAGCTGCTAACGTTGCAGCGAAGGCTTGCAGATGCCCGTCATTCATTTCCTTCGCAAGGACCGGGAAGGCTGCGGTCGCGTAGGACGCACCAATAAGCGCAAGTGGCACTGCCTCAAGGTTGCTTGCAAGAGAGAGAATAGAAATGCCACCAGTGCCCGTAAAGGCAGCGAGGGCCGTAAGCGCAAACGTCGTTGCAGCTCCCATCGAAAGAGCGAGCGAGCGTGGCACCGAATCTTTCATGAGTCCGAACAGCACTGCTGGGGACGGGAGGACAAATCGAGGGAACACCTTGGCGCCCACGACGACGGGTACGTTAATAAGAAGGTGCGCAATACTTCCGATGACGACACCAACACCGATACCCGGAAGCCCCATCGTGGGATAGAGAAAGAGCGCACCAACGATGATGCCGATGTTGTAGAGAATCGGTGAAAGCGCAAACAAAAAGAACCGACGATGCACCTGTGTTACGCTCGCGAGAATACCGGAGAGTCCAAGCAGGATAGGCTGAATGAGGAGAAGTCGTGCAAGCGCGACGAACTCATCTGCGCGCGCGGAATCCGCGAAGTTCGGGAATGCGAGAAAGAGTGCCTGCGGCATTACAAAGAACAACGCCGTGCAGAGTACTCCCCCGCCAATGACAAGGAAGGAGGTAGCTTGAGACAGAAGTGCCTGTACATTCTCCCCCTTGTCCCCGGCGATTCGAGGAATGATTACATACGCAGAGACGAGTGAAGCAACGAGCGCGAACACCAAATCTGGAATCTTGAAGGCCGCGTAATAGAGGTCCAAGGTCTCGCCTGCGCCAAAGGCACCCGCAAAGATGCGGTCACGAAGAAGCGCTAGAAGCTGGGACGCGAAGGTGAGTCCCGCCAAGAGATACGCGGCCTGGTGAAGACCGCGTATCGGCGCCGTGAGGGTCCCGAAAAGGCGCTGTACCATCTATGTATCCTACTGCGCCGGAACGACTCCTGCGGGACGTGGTTCAGCCAATGGAGCGTACGGGATGCCGAAGGCAGCGAGCCTCGACGTCGGGAACGGATTCTTTCCCTGCTGTAAGGTCTCGAGGTCCGCTGCAACTGCCGTAGCGTTCTCCGGAGAGAAGCTTGCAACAGTACTAATCTCAGCAATGGCCTTCTCGTAGTCTCCCGAGATGGCGTACATAACGCCGAGGAAGAACCGTGCGTTAGCGAACTGCGGGTTAATCTCAGACGCGCGTGCAAGGGCCTGTATAGCGCCCGCGGTGTCGCCAGCAGCTGAGCGTAGAAGTCCGACCTGCAAGAGCACTCCCGGGTCGTTTGGAGCAAAGTACGCTGCCGCTTCAGCTGCTTGGAGCGCCTGCGCTGTTTTGCCGCTTGTTACTTCCGTCTGCGCGAAGAGCAAGATTGCCTGCGTGTAATCGCGCTTGAGGTTAATGGCTTCGATAAGGTACGCCTCTGCCGCCTCCGTGTTGCCGCGAGCAATCTCAAGTTGCCCCAGCACGTACGGCAGGCTTGGGTTGGTAGGAGCAAGTGCTACTGCCTTCTCGTACGCACCCTTCGCGTTCTCATACGCGCCTTCAATGGTAAGCGGTACCAAGCTAGCGTAGATGTTACCGAGCATTGCCCAGTTCTGGTAATCGTTTTGGTCAAGTGTGGTTGCTTGAAGTGCAGAGGTGATGGCGCTGCCGACAGCTGTCTGGAACTGGTCACGCGCTTCGGCCTGAGTGAGAGAGGAGTTGTTCACCACCTGACTCATACGCGCATAGCCGATAAGTGCTGCGAGGCGATACGTACGACTTTGAGGAGCCAGTGCAATCGAACGTGTGACGGCGCTTTGCGCAGCATCATAGGTACCTGCAGAGAGCGCGGTGCCTGCCTGGTTGTACGAGACGTCAGCAACGTAACGACTGACCACCACATAGCCGTACGCAAGGGAGGCAATAAGCAGCAGTGTGAGCGCGAAGACCAACGCAAACCCTATGCGCGGATTCTGCGAGAACGTGAGGGTGCGTCCCTCAGCCTCAGGTCGTGAGGCGATAAAGAGACCGAGCAACAAGAACCCTATGCCAAGTGTGACGGGGCCTGGCAATGCTGCCACCGCGAGGATGAGCACATAAAGCGCACCCGTGAAAGAAGCAATCGAAATGAAGCGCGGCCACGCCTCAGTCGGCAAACGCATGAGCAGCGAACGCAGGCCGAAGAACAGGAAGAGTGCGAAGAAGGCAATCCAAGCAAGAACGCCGATGACACCGGTGGTTACAAACGATGTTGGAACGTGCCCAATGCCAGAGGTGAAATCAACGCTCCAGAAGATGCTGTCATTAATTGAGCGGTCGCGGTGCTGGAGCCATTCCCTTCCAAAGGTACCTGGTCCGGTACCAAACAGTGGTGAAGAGGCGTAGGTGTGCGTGCCCACAAGGAAGGTTGATTGCAGCGATGGACGAGCATCAATATAGGTAGTGCCAGCAAGCGTTGAGAGCGCGCTGCCTACCGTCGAACTTCCGAGCATGAAGAGCAACCCTGCGATAAGCGTCAGGAGCGGTAGCGCAAGCGGACGACGCACAGCATTTTCGGTACGCGATTGCGCGTGCATTACTGCCTCCACAAAGAGGCCGAACGCGACAAGAGACACGAGGACCCACGCAATGACGGAGTTAACAAGAGCAAGAACGATGAGGCCAAGGATAATCGCAACGTACAAGACGATCTTGCGGTTCGTAGCGAGAAACCGTGACCACAAGAGGGCAAGCGACACCCCAAGACCCACCAAGAAGCCCAGATCAATAAAGGAGCCTACGAGGTTCCCGGTCGGAGCGATGAGCGCAGGAAACAGTTTTCCAGCCACAAGGAATACAACTTCCGAAAGAAGGAGAAGGAGGAACGCGAGCACCACGCCCTTCACAAAACGCTTCTGGAATTCAGGCGTTGAGAGTACGAAGGAGGCTAGCGTTGCAAGCAGTGCAAGGAGAAGAAAGAGGCCGAAGCTGTCAGGAGAGAATCCGGTGCCGAAGAAGGCAGCTGCAGGGTTGGTCCCAGAGAAGAGAGTGGACAGAAGATACGCGAGCGGGACAAGCCAAAGACTTCCGACAAGCGAAAGGTGTGGTAGCGCAATGCTTCCGCGCTTGAGCGTGCCGAGCACAAAGAGTACAAGCGTCAGAAGCGCACCAAGCGTGAGCACCACCACCTTCGTGTGAACGAACGGCGCCCAACTGAATGGAATATAAATAAGAACGGCAATGACTGCGGTTGCGGTCAAAACCCATGCCGCAGCGCTATCGAGCGAAAGACGGCGAGTGCCGGTTGTTGAATCGTGCATAGTAAATGTATCTAACTACCCCTGGTAATACCTTTTGAGTATACCGTAGACAGTATTGTTTCCTCACTTACAACGTGGATAGGCGAAACCCGCCTCGAGGGCGGGTTTCGCATGTTGTTGGATCGATACGGTAAGCCGAATTCTGTCGCGGACAATCATTTATCTGGGAGCATCGTTACCGATGTCCTCAAGCGGCACTCCCCTTACGGGGCACGGCCTTGCACAGAGGTAAGGATTTTGCCGTTTCATCTTCACCTTCCGATGAAGTTCATCCCGAAGGATGTCGCGGACTTTCGTCGTTGACGTCACTGTTCGCACCTCGCGCCTCGCGGCGGACGGGCGTTACCCGCTACCTTCCTGCAGCTTTCGCTGCCTGTGTTCGGACTTTCCTCTCTGAGAGACTCAGAGCGATTGCCTGTATCGGTCCGGGAGGACTATAGCACGCCTACAGTGGCAGTGCGACTGAAACACCCGGCATCCATCCGAGCACCTTCGCCTGCCCTGCTGCCGTCTCAAGGACAAAGCGTGTTGGGGTTGGTGGATAGAAGAGGGTCGGAAACGTGCTTGGAAGAATAGCCTCATCTACCTTTGTCACCACGTGATTCTCGTCGAGCCAGATAATATCGATAGAGGTGCGCATGTCTTTCATCCAGAACCCGTAACGGGCGGGTGTATCAAAAACAAAGAGCATTGCATAGTTGTGAGGAACCTCAGCGCGTCCTGAAAGTCCACGTTCGCGCTCTTCATTCGTATCAGCACGTTCAAACGTAATCTCTGGAACTGTGACGATAGGTGCCGCCTCAGGCTCTACCGACAACGACTGCATGTACCAGACAAGCCCAACGACGGAGAGCATCGCAACGGCAATGGCAGCTACCATTCGTGTGGGAAGTGGCATTACGGAAGAAGGGCTGACGTCATGGCGGCAATGGCTGCCTCAACGCCCTTGTTGTGCTTTCCTTTTGAGCGCACGCGAGCCTGTGCAAGTGAGTTGGGCGTGATGACGCCGAAGGAAATAGGAATACCTGACGCAATCGTGAGGTTCGTGATGCCTG
>JAGOSU010000038.1 GCA_018062165.1 Minisyncoccota bacterium | reverse complement strand
ATTCAGGGCCGCGGAGGTTCAGGCATCAAGACGGCAGATGTCACTGCTAAGACGGGAGAAATCATTGGCGCCAAGGTGTTGACTGGCGACGAAGAGCAGGACGAGGAGATTGTTGTCATCTCGAAGAAGGGTCAGGTAATCCGCTGTGCAGCAGGAGAGATTCCGTCATTGTCTCGCGCGACGCAGGGCGTACGCATCATGAAGATGCGCGAGGGTGATTCCATCGCTTCAATGGTCGCGCTCTAGCTCGACGCTGTTGATTGCACGCGCCTCTTCCGGGGCGCGTGCTATTTTATAGGTATGCACTTCGCTGACCCAACTGCCAACATCCTCCAAATGGGGCTTCGTGAGGGAATGAAGATTGCCGACCTTGGGGCGGGCTCTGGTCACTACGCGCTTGCTGCTGCAAACATCGCAGGGAAGAGTGGGCGAGTCTATGCGGTAGACGTGCAGGAGGATGTGTTGAAGCATATCCGGGACAAGGCAAAGGACCGAGGTCTTACCAACATTGATACGGTCTGGGGCAATATCGAGAAACCAGGAGGTACGAAGCTCAAGGACGCCTCCATTGATGCGGTCATCCTTTCCAACACGCTTTTCCAGTGCGAGATAAAAGAGGCGGTGGTTACTGAAATCAAACGCATTCTCAAACCCGGCGGCAGGGTGCTGGTGGTTGACTGGGCAGGTGCCTACGGAGGACTCGGACCGCACCCCGACCATGTCGTACCAGAAGACGTCGCTCAAAAGATGTTCATTGACGCTGGGTTCCATAAACAGAAAGCATTTAGCGGTGGCCCACACCATTACTCACTTCTCTTTACTACTGCACCATGAAGCCCTTCCAGACCATCGTTCTTGTCGCGTGTGGCCTCCTGGGGCTCGTGGGCCTCTTCCTCTTCGCTACGTTCAATGGCGGAGGAAATGGCGGCACACCCGTAGGACCCGTGACCATCTGGGGACCGCTCCCAGCGGACGCTGTGTATGAGGGCATTGAGAATTTGAAGGGAACCAACAAGGAGTTCCAGGAGATTACCTACATTGAGAAAGACCCAACAACACTTGAAGCAGATCTCGCTGAGGCGCTTGCAGGAGGGTACGGCCCGGACCTTGTTATCATTTCGCAGGAGCAGATTCTCTCGCAGGCAGGGAAGCTAAGCATCATTCCCTATGAAAGTGTTTCGGAACGTACGTTTGTTTCAACTTATCTTCCTATAACTGAGCTTTACCTCACGGATACGGGCTTCTATGGCTTTCCGATTGCGGTCGATCCACTCGTCCTTTACTACAACCGGACGCTGCTCTCCAGCGCAGGACTTCCGCTTCCGCCAAATCTCTGGGAAGTAGTGACGGCGCTCGCTGATCGACTGACGCGACTACAGCCTGACCAGAGCATTGAGAAAAGTGCCATCGCGCTTGGTGAGTACGGGAACGTTGCTAATGCACGCGCCATTGTCTCGCTGCTCCTCTTGCAATCCGGAAGTACCATCACCACGAAGGAGGCTGGGCGCGTACGTTCAACGCTTTCTGCGGGGACGTCAGTAAGCGGTAACGCGCCTGCGATATCGGCATTGAACTTCTATACGCAGTTTGCCAATCCCGTGAAGACTGTGTACTCCTGGAACCGCTCGCTGCCGAACTCGCGTCTCGCGTTTCTTTCCGGTGACCTCGCGCTCTACCTAGGTTTCGCCTCTGAACGAAAGTATCTTGCCGCTGCCAACCCGAACCTCGACTTCGATATGGCACCTATCCCGCAGCCAGGTACCGTAACGAATCCTAAGACCTACGGACTTGCGTACGCCTTTGCTATTCCGAGGGCAGCAGAGAACTTTGAAGGAGCCTTCCGCACTGCGGTTGCACTTACCTTCAACGAACCAATGAAGATTATCGTTGAGGGTTCCGGGATGGCTCCTGCCCGAAGGATACAGTTAAGCGATACTCCAGACCGCTTCACGGAGCTTTTCTACCCACAGGCACTGGTTGCTACCGGCTGGCTCTCCCCAGCGCCCCGGGTAACTGACACAGTCTTCTCTGCTATGATTGAAAACATAACCACCGGTCGCAAGGACGTAGCAGAGTCCCTCTCGTCGGCGGAACTGACCTTGAACGCGGCACTACCATGATCCGACGCCTCTCGTCCTTCGTCTTCCTCCTCGCACTGGTTGTACCGCTGTTTGGCAGCGTTCTACCGAGCGCTGCACAGGCCGCCTGCATCCCTGAATGTAGTCCAGGATTTCATTGTGAGGACGGCGTGACCGGAGATGTGTGTGCACCTGGCCCAGGACCAACTGACGCACCAACACAATCACCTGGACCTACGTGTGGGAGCACGACGTGTGTAACGCCGCAGATTTGCTGTGTTGCCAGTGGATTCCCTGATCCTTTCTGCGCGGCGCAGGCTACCTGTGACTCGATGCAGATTAAGCCTACCCAATCCAACACCACGACCGCATCCCCAAGCGGTGGAGCCGTTACGAATAACGCTAGCGGGGGAAGTAACAGTGGTGTTGCGCTCATCAATCCACTTAAGGTAGACACGGTCCCTGAGTTCCTCGCTCTTATCCTCGCAGCAGTGGTCAACCTCGGAACAATCATCCTCGTGCTTATGCTCGTGTATGTCGGTTTCCTCTTTGTGGTCGCACAAGGGAACGAAGAGAAGCTACAGAACGCAAAGTCCGCTCTTCTGTGGACGGTGGTGGGAGGGTTGGTGCTCCTCGGTGCCCAAGCAATCTCCCTCGTCATCCAGGCAACGGTGGGCAGCCTCCAGTAATCCATGACCTTCGCCGACCTCGTCAACCAACACTTCGTTCCCTTCGTCGACTACGCGATTATTCCGCTTCTCTACGCACTCGCGTTCATCTTCTTTCTTATTGGTGTGGTGCGTCTCTTGTTCTCGCTTGAGGAGGAGAAGCGCAATGAAGGCAAGAAGTTCGTGCTCTGGGGCCTTCTCGGTATGGTGGTTTTGTTCGCCGTCTGGGGCATTGTAAAGATGCTTCTCGGAGTGCTTACTGGCCCGTGATACCATAATTCCCATGCAGCAACTTTCACTCTTCTTCATAAACATCGTCAAGATTATCGACGTGGTCATCGTGCCGGTCATCTTCTCGGTGGCCTTCGTGGTGTTTCTTTGGGGTGTCTTTCGCTACTTCATTGCGGGGGCAGGCGACGAGGAGAAGCGCAAGGAAGGCAGGACGTTCATCACGTGGGGCATTATTGGTTTCTTCCTCATGTTCGCCGTCTGGGGCATCGTGAACCTCCTTATCAACTCGCTTGGCTTTGATACAAAGACACGCCCCGTGCTCCCACTCTTCGGAGGAAAGGATTCTGGTGCAGGGTACGCAACTGGTTACAACACGACCGGTCAAGGCACGGTGGGAACAGGGATTCCTCCGATTGGTGCAACGGCAGGAAGGTGTGGGTTCTTGGGAGTTAGTGCGATTAGCCTCTGTCCGACCTACTACGATTGCGTTGATAACGTCTGTACGAACCGAGACGGAGACTAAGGTGTTTTCCACACAGGCACCCAGGCTCTATTGACTCGTAGGTAAGGCGCCGTATCCTATACAAGTACTCACTACCCATATCTCATGAACAAACTCGCTTACATTGGTGCTGCCGCTTTGCTGCTCACACCGCTTGCTACCTTTGCGGCTGTGACCAGCATCTACGACCTCGGCGCCCTCGTGCTCACCGTCATTAACGACATTCTCGTACCGGTGGTGTTCGCTATCGCCTTTATCGTCTTTATTTGGGGCGTGTTCCGTTACTTCATCGCTGGCAAGCAGGATGAGGAGAGCCGTGAGAAGGGTAAGTCCCTCATGCTCTGGGGCCTCATTGGCTTCTTCGTAATGGTCTCCGTCTGGGGCCTCGTGAACATTCTTGTCGGTACCCTGGACCTCAACACCAACGTTCCAAACTTCCCGGATACTCCAATCCCAACGCGCCGCTAGTAGGCGTTCTCCACTCAAGAAACCCCGCGCGAGCGGGGTTTCTTGCTACTATAGGCCTATGCAATTGAGCAGCGTCTTCTGCGGCTTCATCGACCCAGCGATTCATGTTGTGTTGATTCCGGCGATTTTCGCCATGTCCTTCATTGCGTTTCTCTGGGCAGTCTTCTACTACGCTATTGCCGGCGAGTATGACGAGTTTGCCCGAGAGATGGCCAAGGGTCTCATGCTCTGGAGCATCATGGCGTTTCTGGTGATGGCTGCCATCTGGGGCGTCATAGAGGTCGTCTACGGGTGGCTCGGCATCAGTAGCGGTATGTGCTAATGCTATACTTTTCCGTATGAATCCTCCTGACACTATTCCAAGCGACGGCACTAATTTTTTTCAGAACTTGCAGGTTGCTATCGTTGATCCGTTGATTACGCTTTTGGCTCTCGCGGCCTTCGTAGTCTTTGTGTGGGGTGTTGTTGAGTTTATCCGAGGTGCAGACAATCAGGAGGCACGCAGCAAGGGCCAGAAGCACATCATCTGGGGCTTGATTGGGCTCACGATTATCTTTGGTGCTCGAGCAATCATTGCGCTCATCAACACGACGGTCTCTGGGTTTAACTAGTGCTGGGAAGAGGACTCGAACCTCCATGCCTTTCGGCGCCACGTCCTAAGCGTGGTGCGTATACCAATTCCGCCATCCCAGCGTTTCCATAGAGTACACGTTCTTCTTCACTTTGTCCGCACATCTTTGTGCGCCCACCAGGGCTCGAACCTGGGACCTTATCCTTAAGAGGGATCTGCTCTACCAACTGAGCTATGGGCGCGCTGGGGTGAATAGTAGCGGACTTGTGCTAATTCTTCAACTACGTTTGGTGCCGAGGGTGGGAGTTGAACCCACATGGGCCGTGAGGCCCACGACGTTTTAAGCGTCGCGTGTATAACCAGTTCCACCACCTCGGCGCTTCATATTTCTACCACGATGCGTGGGTTTCAGGCTATGACAGTTGGGGCAAAGAACTCGAAGATTACTTACCCGATTGTCCAAGTGGTCACCATTGATGTGGTCTAATTCCAATGGAATTCTACCGTCTTCAGATACCTGAGCCCATCCGCACTCCTCGCATTTGGGGAACTTAATACCAGCTTTATAAAGGCGTTTCTTTAATTTAAAACTCGAAACAACAATGTTCTTCTTCAGTACGTCTTTCAACGCTCTCCCCGTTGTATATGGTCTTTCGATTCCTTTCAGCCATCCTTGCCCAGTAAAATGGACAGTGCTGAGGTTAAGGGTGCGAATTTTACCAGCGATATGTGAATAGTTACCGCCAGCAGGAATCAGTCCAAGCTTTTGAATTACACTACGCATGCTTCGTGACGTTTTAACCGCAGTGCGCAATTGGCTGTCACTCCATGATCGCTGTCTCATTCAGCGATTATATACACCAAATGGAATACTCAATAAACGGTATACACAGAACCATCCTTCTCAGTAATTCAGTTGAGGCCCGGGCGGGAATCGAACCCGCGCATCGCGGGTTTGCAATCCGCAGCGTTACCACTTCGCCACCGGGCCGGTGTGTGGGGATGATAGCGCGCTTCCGTACCGGAGGCTAGATACCCTTAGAAATCTCGTCTAAGTGCTGGCGATGTTCTTCACCGCTATCAAACTCAAAGGTAACGCGAGGAAGCATGTTGAAACGTGCTTCTTTCTTCAGGTAGTCACGGAAGAGGTCCTTGTGACGGTTAAGGAAGGCAACAGCATGCGTTCGCTGTGAATCTGGAAACACGCTTACATAAATCGTTGCGTTCTTATGGTCGCGCGCGAGGTCTGCACGCGTTGGGGTGATGAGCGTATCGCGTCCTGCTTCGCGCGCAATATAGGCAGCCGCGAACTGAATCAAGAGGGAAGCGAACTTGTCGTCGCGGATGCTCATGACTCGACAATCCTAAAACCAATCAATATGTCGCCTGGAGCTGCCTCAGCACGTGCCTCAATCTGAAGACCGAATTCCCCTTCGGTGCGAAGTTCCTTCACATCTGCGCGGGCCTGCTGGAGGTTGAGAATCTTTCCGCGTCCAAGCTCAATATCACGACGCACTACTTTCACGAGCGTGCCTACCGAGAGCGTTCCCTCCTTAAGGTTTGCACCGAGGACCTGCTTCACGCCGCTCGTACTGAAGACCTTAAGGACCTTCGCCTCACCGAGGATTTCTTCCTTAGAAATCTTAGGTGCACGCTCGATAAGAATGTCGTTCACGCGCTTACCGAGGTCGTAGATGATATCGAAGGTTTCAATAGGGACTCCCTGGCGCTCACCGAGTTCGCGCGCAGCTGCGTCGGTAGGGACATGGAAGGCAATG